>NZ_BDGM02000001.1:0-176535 GCF_001748485.2 Tepidibacillus sp. HK-1
GGTTCTGGAGTGTCCTTTGTCCTTATCATAATAACCATCCACAATGGATAAAAAGATACGACCATTTTTTTGACGAGTTTTTTTAAGATACATACACATCCTCCTATCTAGAACTCGGAATATATATCCATTATACAACATTTCGCTATAATTCGCTATAAAAATTTTTAATAAAATAAAAATAAAATTAGCCTAAAACACTACATGTACCAGTGCTTTAGGCTATATGCGCTTAAAATTTATATGCAAAACTGTGGAGGGTCAAGTATTAACTGGTTTACTTACACAGGATAATCAATTAAACGAACAAAATATCGTACAAAAAATGACGGAGCAGATGAACTATGCGATAACCGCACTGAATGCATACAAAAAAAATCCCAATCCTCAATATGCCTGGAAAATTCAAGAGGCATTGATGAATTATAAAATGAATTATCAGTCCATCTTTCCTAAAGTAAGTTAAAAAAATTGAATATTGATTGTTTTTCTACTGCCTCAGTGAGATAATAAGGATGGTAAATTTTGAAATTACATGGGGGTAACCTTAGATGAGTGAATTTCGCCTAGAAAAAGACCTGTTAGGCACAAAAGAAGTACCAAAAGATGCTTATTATGGAATTCAAACCATGCGTGCAGTAGAAAACTTTCCCATTACGGGATATCCTCCACACAAGGAATTAATTCGGGCTTTTGGCTATGTAAAAAAAGCGGCTGCAATGGCTAACTCAGAGGTAGGGGTATTAAACAAAAAAATAGCTGGTGCGATTATTCAAGCGGCTGAAGAAGTAATAGAAGGTAAATTGCATGAACATTTTATTGTTGATTCTATTCAAGGTGGAGCAGGAACTTCATTTAATATGAATGCGAATGAAGTAATTGCCAACCGTGCTATTGAAATCATGGGTGGGGAAAAAGGAAATTACCTATTAGTAAGCCCTAATACCCATGTCAATATGGCTCAATCCACCAATGATGCCTTTCCAACTGCTATACATATTGCTGTTTTCAACTTGTCCAAGGGGTTGATTGAAGCATTAAAGGAACTACATCAATCATTGGAGAAGAAAACGCAAGAATTTGACGATGTAATTAAAATGGGTAGAACTCATCTTCAAGATGCAGTGCCTATTCGTTTAGGGCAAGAATTTAGCGCATATGGCAATGTGATTAGCCGTGATATCATTCGGATTCAACAATCCGTTCAACACCTTGGAGAAGTGAACATGGGAGCAACAGCTGTTGGAACTGGATTAAATGCCATGCCTCAATATATTAAGCGAGTTGTAGAAATTTTAGCTGAAATTACGGGTCTACCTTTAAAAAATGCCAAAAATCTTGTGGATGCAACTCAAAATACAGATGCTTACACAGAAGTCTCATCTTCACTTAAAATATTAGCGATCAACCTTTCGAAAATGGCTAATGACTTGCGATTGATGGCCTCTGGTCCTCGCACTGGATTCAATGAAATCAATTTACCGCCTCGGCAACCTGGATCATCCATTATGCCTGGTAAGGTGAATCCTGTTATGGCAGAAGTGATTAACCAGATAGCTTTCCAAGTCATTGGCAATGATCATACTATTTCCTTAGCTTCAGAGGCAGGCCAATTAGAGTTAAATGTAATGGAGCCAGTATTGGTTTTTAATCTTTTGCAATCATTAAGTATTCTTCAAAATGGTATTCGTGTTTTCACCCAATATTTAATTGATGGAATAACGGCAAATGTGGAACGTTGTAAACAATTGGTTGAAAATAGTGTGGGCATTGTAACCGCGATTAATCCGCATGTAGGATATGAGATTGCAACACAGGTGGCAAAGGAAGCATTAACAACAGGCAAACCTGTAAGGGAAATTTGTTTAGAAAGAGGTTTACTCACAGAAGAGGAACTAGAACTGATTTTAGATACCAAAGAAATGACTGCTCCAGGCATTGCTGGAGCCCAACTGATTCTTAGATGAACCTTAAAGATTTACTTAAGACTGTTAGGAGTTCTAGCAGTCTTTTTTACATTCTCCCCACAAAAGTGACGACTCCCTTCGAATTTTGTAAGGAAACTTCTGTTGTTTTGCTTGTCACCTTATGATACTTTTGCTACACTTAAATTGACATATCATGACAATTTTAAACAAAAAATATATTGTTTAGGGGAGAAATCGAAACAGATGAAGGCACCGCAGACATTGATATTTGTTATTATTCTCATTAGTGGATTGCTCTTAGGAAGTTTAATTGGACAAATCCTAGGAGAATGGCTTCCAATTTTGAAGGAAAGTCAACAAATTGTTTGGCACCCACGCGCAGATTTAAATATTTTGAAGTATGATTTCAATGTTCAGGTTAAACTAAACTTAGCCAGTTTTATTGGTTTAGGCCTAGCATTCTGGTTATATCGAAAATATAGGTGATTTCAATGGAAAAAATCATTTTAGCTTCTTCATCTCCTCGGCGTAGAGAGATATTAGAATTAATTGGAATCTCCTTTTTGGTTCATCCAAGTGATGTAGATGAAAGTTATAATGAGTCAAATTCCCCTGAAGATATAGTGAAACAGCTGGCAACAAGAAAGGCTATGGATATTGCTTCCTATTATCAAGAGGGAATCATCATTGGTGCTGACACAATTGTTGTATTGGATGGGCAAATTTTAGGGAAACCCAAGGATGAAGAAGACGCTTTTCAAATGTTAAACAGACTACAAGGTAGATCCCATCAGGTATTTAGTGGAGTTGCAGTCGTTGATGCAAAAACAAGGGAAGTGAAGGCATCTTATCAAATGACAAAAGTATATATGGATCCCTTATCAGAAGAAGAGATTCGTTTGTACATTGCGACGAAGGAACCGATGGATAAGGCCGGTTCTTATGGGATTCAAGGCTTTGGTGCCATATTTATTGAAAAAATTGAGGGAGATTATTTCAATGTGGTTGGGCTCCCTGTTGCTTTATTATCTACTTTATTAAAAGATTTTGGTATACAAATTTTAAAGGATATGATCCATCCTAAAAGCATAGTCTAAACCTCTATGTATCCTCTAACGCTTCGGATGTGATGTTTGGAGGAACTCACATGGAACAGATGAAACAAATAATGGTTAAGGACATTCCTGTAGATGAACGTCCGCGGGAACGAATGATCTATTATGGTGCTGACAGTTTAAGTAATGTTGAATTGTTAGCGATCCTGTTGCGAACGGGGAGTAGTAATGAATCTGTTTTTCAACTTGCCCAAAAAATTTTATCAGAAATGGAAACATTACAGAACCTATTAGACGTTACTATAGAGGAACTTACTAAAATTAGAGGGATAGGTCCGGCTAAAGCTGTGCAATTAAAAGCAGCGATTGAGTTGGGTAAAAGAATAGCAAAACATTCTCCTCAAGATAAAGTGACAATTCGTTCCCCAAAGGATGTTGCTGATTATTTAATGGAAGATATGAGATATCTTAAACAAGAACAATTTGTTGCTTTATTGTTAGATACCAAGAATCAAATCTTGGCAAAAGAGGTAATCACCATTGGAACATTAAATTCTTCAATTGTTCATCCTCGTGAAGTATTTAAACCGGCAATTAAGAAAAGTGTTTCGGCGATAATTGTTGCACATAACCATCCAAGTGGTGATCCAACACCTAGTCGTGAAGACATTGATGTGACAAAGCGTTTAGCACAAGCAGGTGAGATTTTGGGGATTGATCTGTTAGATCATCTTGTAATTGGTGATGGACGATATACATCGTTAAAAGATAAAGGATTTTTTACCTAAAAATGGTGATGGATTTATTTCTTTATTGAAGTATAATTTTAAATTAATTGGTAAACTTTTATGACATCATTTGTATAGGGCGAAGGGAGACTTTTTATTATGTTTAGTGGACGTTACATCGGTATAGATTTAGGAACAGCAAATACATTAGTGTATGTTAAAGGAAAAGGAATAGTTGTAAGAGAACCTTCTGTAGTAGCCATTAATAATGAAACGAAAGAGATTAGAGCGGTAGGTAATGCAGCCAAACAAATGATTGGGAGAACACCTGGAAGTATCGTGGCTAGACGCCCAATGAAGGATGGGGTAATCGCTGATTTTGAAACAACAGCAAGAATGATCAGCTACTTTATTAGCCAAGCAGTAAAAAATCGTGGTTTGATCCCAAGAAAACCATATATTATGGTCTGTGTTCCATCTGGTATTACAGAAGTGGAAAAAAGAGCAGTCATTGATGCTGCAAAACTAGCTGGTGCTAAAGAAGCTGAAGTGATTGAGGAACCTTTAGCAGCTGCTATTGGTGCAGATTTACCTGTTTGGGAGCCAACAGGGAGTATGGTTGTAGATATTGGTGGTGGAACAACTGAAGTTGCGGTTATCTCTCTAGGTGGAATTGTAAGTAGTCGTTCTATCCGTGTGGGTGGGGACGAAATGGATGAAGCCATTACTCAATATATCAAAAAAGTGTATAGTTTAATGATTGGGGAAAGAACGGCAGAACAATTAAAGATCGATATTGGAGCAGCGATTGCACCGATTAAGGATGAACAGATGGAAATCAGAGGACGTGACCTCATCACAGGTTTGCCAAAAACAATTACTGTGACTTCTAAGGAAATTGCTGAAGCCTTAACTGATACAGTAGATAACATTATCGACGCTGTAAAGATTACATTGGAGAAGACCCCACCTGAATTAGCAGCAGATATTATGGATCGAGGGATCGTACTAACTGGTGGCGGGGCTTTATTACGAAATCTAGATCGTTTACTTAGTGATGAAACAGGTATGCCAGTTGTTGTCGCGGATAATCCATTAGATTGTGTGGCCATTGGTACAGGAAAATCTTTAGAACATATGCATTTATTTAAAGACAAGGATAAAGGAAAACGATCAAAGAAAAGTAAATAGGGGTAAGGTTTGACCGAACAAATAGAGAACGAGTAGGTGTTTGGATTGTTTTCTAAGTTATTTAGTAATAAGCATCTGATTATTATTTTGTTTAGTTTAATTATTTTGGTCATCGTAATGGGACTAACTCTTAATCATCGTGAATTAACATGGCCAGAGAAATTTTTAAAAGATACTATCTCGCTAACCCAAGGTATTTTATATAAACCCGCTAGCAAAATAGCGGGTTTCTTTGAAGATATCAACAATTACACCTTGACTTACAAAGAAAATAAGTCACTTAAAAAGATATTACATCAATATTCACAAGTCGTTGCAGAATTAAATCAGCTGCGAGACGAAAATAAACGATTAAAAGAAATGCTAGATTACAAGGAGAAGGCAGTCAACCAGTACCAACTTAAAGTAGGACAGGTTATTGCCAGATCTCCTGACCGCTGGAATAATATGCTTATCATAGATCAAGGTTCAAACGATGGGATCAAAAAGGATATGGCAGTTATTACGACCCAAGGTTTGATTGGGAAAGTATATAGTGTGTCTAGTTTTTCTTCTACCGTCCAATTGGTCTCTAGTAGCACAGATGGTGGCTTTATCTTTGCTGCTATTCAAAGTGAACCTATGACATATGGTGTGGTTGAGGGTTATGACAAAAAGAGAAATGAATTGCAAATAAAAAAAATTGACCTCGATGCTGTGATCGAGCCTGGACAATTGGTTACTACCTCAAATTTAGGTGGCGTATTTCCTTCAGGGATAGTGATCGGAAAAGTGGTTAGGGTAGAAGAAGGAGAAAATGGAGGTTTAACCAAAACAGCATATGTTCAACCTGCAGCAGATCTGTACCATATAAATGAAGTATATATTGTGATGAAAACCAATGTTCAATCGAGTAACAGTGGAACAGTACAAGAATCTGAAGAGACACCATCGAAGGAGGTAAAGTAATGGGGAAAGGTTGGATCAATGGTATACTTTTTCTTCTTTTCCTTTTTGAAGGTACAATTTTCCAATTCTTGACCGCTGATCGATATGGTTCTTCATATGGGATTGTTCCTCGTTTTGTTCTAGCCACAATCATTTTCATCTCAATTTTTAAAGGTAAAACTTATGGCTTGTATGTAGGACTTTTTTTTGGATTTCTTCAAGACATTGTCTATGGAAATGTAATTGGGGTCTATACGATTGGAATGGCTGCTATTGGTTATTTTAGTGGATGGTTAATTCAATATTTTCATCCTTCTTTATCAATCTATGTTTTGTTTCAACTTTTTAGCCAGCTCCTTTTTGAGCTCTATCTATATGGAATGTTACGTCTATTTCATCTGATTGATATATCTATAGAATGGTCAATGTTACACTTAATGATCCCATCTGTTGTTGTGAATGTTGCTTTTGCTATCTTGGTGTATAAACCATATTTCAGACTTATACAAGAAAAAAGAAAAGATGGCTAGTATAGAGTGAGGTGATGACAATGAAGAAAAAAACCAAAGAAAAGAAACCCATTTCTTTAATACGGATCAATATCTTATTTTTTATTGTGTTTCTTTTGTTTGCTGTCATTATCTTCCGCCTATCTTTTGTGCAATTAGTAGAAGGGGCTAAATATAAAGCTTTAGCTGATACAAATCGAGTTAAAGAGATTCCTTTTACTGCACCGCGTGGATTGATTATGGATGCGAACCATGAGGTGCTTGTGAATAACAAAACAGTTTGGACGATTACGTTCCAAATCAATGAAAACCAAAAACAAGATTACGAACAAATTGCAGCCTATTTAGCAGATATTCTTGTTAAGCCTGATGAAGACAAGCAAAAATTAAAAGAAACGATTTTAAATGATATGGATGTGGGTCCTTTTTTTAGGGCTTCAAAATATATTCCTAGAACGATTCGCGTAGATATTGATGAAAAAACCAGAGCTTTTATTGAAGAACATAAGTCGGAATTACCTGGAATTGAAGTGATTCCAGACCAGATGCGCAATTATATCAATGGGGATTTTATGGGTCATGTCTTAGGATATACCCGTAATATTCCTAGTTCTGAATTGGACTACTACCTTGCCTTAGGTTATAAATTAAACGATCGCATTGGGCGATATGGATTAGAAAAGCAATATGAGGAAGTCTTGCATGGAAAAGATGGGGAATATGTTGTTGAAGTAAACAGCGATTATGAAACAGTGGAGCAAAAATCGTTTACGAACCCTGTTCCGGGTAATAACCTCATTTTAAGTATTGATAAAAGGTTTCAAGATGAAGTAGAAAAGGCATTAGAAAAACAAGTCAATGAAATTAAAAATAGGCCTATAAAACCGGCAAAAGATGTCGAAATTGCTACGGCTGTGGTGATGAACCCGAAAACGGGAGCTATTTTGGCAATGGGAAACTATCCCCGGTTTGATCCCAATTGGTATAATGGCTCAATTTCCACTGAGCTTTATAAAGAGAAAATTATGCCTTATGAGGCAAATACGGCTATACGCGGTCGTTTTCCAATGGGTTCTACCATGAAGCCATTAACTGTTCTTATGGGATTACAAGAAGGCGTGATTACTCCAAATACGTATATTTTTGACAATGGTAGAATTCAATATGATAAGGATCCATTGGGTAATCCAATCTATATGAGAAATGCGCAAGGTCACGCCTACGGCAACTTAAATCCTCAAACTGCTTTACAAAAATCAAGTAATATTTTTATGACTGAAGTCGTCATGAGAATGAGAGCAAAATATGGTCTTTCAAAAACCATGGAAAAGATGCGGTATTATGATCAAATGTTTGGCCTAGGAAGTGTAAATACAGGGATTGACCTTCCTGAAGAACTACCAGGAATGATTGCAATGAGTTCTAAAACAATCAAAGTGAATGGAAAAGAAAAAAGAACTACTTTCCCAAATAGCAACTATGTTCAACAATCGATTGGGCAGAATGACACTTTTACGCCATTACAATTAGCTCAATATGTAAGTACAATTGCTAATGGGGGTTACCGTATGCAACCTTACCTCGTGCAAGCGATTGAAGAAGGAACCCCATCAGGAACAAGCGGAAAAATATTATTTAAACGAGAACCTAAGGTGTTAAATAAAGTAGAAATATCACCCGAAAATTTAAAAACCGTACAAGAAGGAATGCTTTTGGTAACCCAGCCAGGAGGAACAGCTTATAGCAGCTTAGGAAATCTCCCTATAAGAGTTGCTGCAAAAACGGGTACGGCTCAGTCCTCGGATCGAAGAAAAGAAGATAATGCGGTATTGATTGGATATGCACCATATGAGGATCCAGAAATCGCTTTTGCCATTATTGTCCCTCATGGTGGTTATGGTGGCTCAACTGCAGGACCGATTGCGAGAGAGATCGTAAAGGCCTATTTAGAAATCTATAAAAATGGATCGAATCCTAAGCAGGAATAATCAATAACTTGGCGAATTGTAAAAGAACGAGGTGATCTTTGGCGATGACTATGAAACAAAATGTAATCATCAAAGGGACCAAAGATGGCCTAATGTTCCTTTTAAATGATGATTGTTTATTTGACGATATCATTGAAGAAATAAAGGAAAAATTAGAACATAGCCATCAAGCGATTTTAACAGGTCCAATCATGAGAGTCACAGTAAAAACAGGAAATCGAAAGTTGACACCCTTTCAAAAGGAATTGATCAAGGATGTAGTAAAAATTCAGGGGAATTTATATATCCATTCTTTTGAAAGCGAAGAAGATGAATTAAAAAAACAACCGGAAGATCAGGTTCAATTGATCTCAGGGACGATACGTTCAGGACAGGTATATCGATTTGAGGGAAATGTACTTTTTGTCGGTGATGTAAATCCTGGCGGGAATATAATAGCGACTGGGGATATTTATATCCTTGGTTCGTTACGTGGGTTGGCGCATGCTGGTTTTGGGGGGAATAAAGATGCGGTTATTGCAGCATCCGTGATGAAACCAACACAATTACGAATTGCTGATGTGGTGAGTCGATCTCCTGATCAGTGGGAAAAACATGCAATCCAAGAATATGCTTATGTAAAAGATGATCAGGTTGTCATCGATCCAATACAGTATTTTACTAAGTTTAAAAAGATTATGAATTCGGTGATTTAGGGGAGGGGTTAAAATGGGAGAAGCAATCGTCATTACTTCTGGAAAAGGTGGAGTTGGTAAAACCACAACAACCGCTAATATTGGAACGGCCCTTGCTTTATCTGGAAAAAAAGTATGCTTGGTCGATACTGATATCGGTTTAAGGAATTTAGATGTAGTGATGGGACTGGAACATCGAATTATTTACGATTTGGTTGATGTGATTGATGGTTCCTGTCGATTACAGCAGGCCCTTATCAAAGATAAACGATTTGATCACCTCTTTCTATTACCAGCAGCACAAACTAAAGATAAAAATGCTATTTATCCAGAACAGATGAAAGAGATCGTGAATGAATTAAAGAAAGACTTTGATTATATTCTAATCGATTGTCCAGCGGGAATTGAACAAGGGTTTAAAAACGCAGTGGCAGGGGCAGATCATGCTGTTGTTGTTGCAACGCCTGAAACAGCATCAGTCCGTGACGCAGATCGAGTGATTGGCTTATTGGAGGCTGAACGTCATATAAGCTCTCCCAAATTAGTGATCAATCGGATACGTCCTCACATGATGAAAAAGGGAGACATGCTAGATGTGGAAGAGATTGTTTCCATTTTAGCTATAGATCTATTGGGCATTGTTCCAGATGATGAGCATGTGATTAAATCTTCTAATCATGGTGAGCCGATTGCCTTAAATCCCGAGACCTTAGCAGGAATCGCTTATCGTAATATTGCCCGTCGGATTTTAGGGGAAACTGTTCCTTTAATCAATCTAGAGGAAAAACAAGGATTATTTTATAAAATGAAAAAATTACTTGGCATGAAATAGCAGGCCTTTTAAGGGTTCCTGCTATTTTTTCGGTGTGCTTTGTAGGTTATAATAGTAGTGTGCTTGGCATAGGCCGAGCTTTCTTTTAGGGAGGCTACAAGGATGGATTTTTCAAAAAAATATCTGAAATATATTGATTATTGGATCATTATGATCGTTATTGGCTTAGGTGTATTTAGTTATTTTGGGATTTCTAGTGCAAAACCAGATAGTTCTTTTGCAACAAAACAATTGATTTGGTTTGTGTTAGGTTTCTTTGTCTTGATCATGGTCTTGTTGATTGATTATGAACTATTAAGCCAATATGCGTACTTTCTATATGGAATTGGAATGGTTCTATTACTAGGGCTATTATTTTTTGCAGACGAAACAAAAGGTATTACGGGGTGGTACGAAATTGCTGGAATAAAATTTCAGCCGTCAGAGCCGATGAAAATTTTTACGATTATCACCCTAGCAAGGTACCTTCATAAACGAGAAGAACGGCCTTTTAATCGATTTATTGATCTTTATCCTATTTTTTTGATCATCGGTGCTCCTCTCCTTTTAATTCTTTTACAACCTGACTTAGGGACTGGATTAGTCTTTATTACGATCATGGTTAGTATGATGTTAGTCTACGGAGTAAAAATCAAACATTTTGCCATCTTAGGTAGTATAGGAGCAACAGGGATTGCATTCTTAACGTATCTTTATTATTTTCAGGAAAAAATCTTCTTCAAAATCATCGCTAAATACCAGTGGCTTCGATTAACTTCCTTTTTAGATCCTAGTAAGGATCCAGTAGGCAGTGGATACCAAGTGATCCAGTCGCTAATCGCTGTTGGCTCAGGAATGTTAAAAGGAGTTGGCTTATATCAGGGAAAACAGGGGAAGAATAACTGGGTACCTGAGGCCCATACAGACTTCATCTTTTCTGTGATTGCAGAGGAGCATGGCTTTATAGGGGCTAGTTTATTGATCTTACTCTTTTTTCTCTTGATTTATCGTATTGTTCGGATTGGGATGGAATCAAAAGACCGCTTTGGTACTTATGTAGCTGCTGGAATGGTTGGCATGTGGGTCTTTACCATCTATGAGAATGTGGGCATGACCATTAGTTTAATGCCGATTACAGGGATTCCGTTACCTTTTATTAGTTATGGGGGAAGCTCTTTATTGGCCAATTTTATTTCATTAGGAATTATTTTAAATATAGGGATGAGAAGAAAAACATTAATGTTTGAATAAGGTATATATTCCTTTAGCTTGTCATATCTTTTATTAAGTTTGTATATTCCAGCGCTCCGTTGTCCGTATATTTCTATGACTGAAAAAAGGTGAGAAATACATTCCCAAAGTACACAAAGTGTACAAGTGACGCTACACAGCTAAAGCTGCTAGTCGTCCTACGATTGCTGCTTTTGGAATATACAAACCTCCAATGATGAGAGGAAGAAAGAGTTACACTTTCTTTACTTTTAAATAAGACAAGCCGAAAGGATGAGAAGTGTGAGGGGGCCGCAAAAACCTAGTCGTATCCCATTTCCAACCAAAAAGAAAACCTATCCCTATTCTACCCAAGTAGAGAATAAAGATCATTTTAAGTCTGTATTTAGGATTTTTTTATCGCTGGTGCTAATTACCGCCCTTTATTTTGTATTTCAATCAAACCATCCTGTTGCTCAAATGATCCAAAACTTTACAAAAGAGGCTTTAACAAAGGAATATAATTTTGCTGGTGTGAATCGTTGGTATCACGAAACATTTGCAGGGAACCCAGCTATTTTACCTACCTTCGCCATCAAAGAAAAATCATCCGAGACTCAAGTTTTTGGGTCCCCTATCAACACTCCACCTATTGATGTAAAAGGAGCAGATCAGGGAATCCTGATCCAAACCAATTCAGCTGAAACCGTTGTTGCGGTAGACAGAGGATTAGTTAAATTTGTAGGGGAAGACCAAAAGCTAGGACAGACCATCATAATTCGTCATACCAATGGAATTGAAAGTATTTATGGAAGACTTAGCAAAATTGAAGTAACTACAAATGATTGGATTGAAGCAGGTCAAATGGTTGGTAGAACAGAACGAATCTTGTTTTTTGCTATGAAAAACCAAGACAAATACATCAATCCTTTGGGTGTGATACCGTTTGATTAACATCCTATCTGAAACCAAAATCGCTATTAATCCTTTTTTTTGGCTTGTGATTGTAGGGGCAATTCTTACAGGGCAGTTTTTAGAAATCATTACCCTATTTGGAATTGTGATTATTCATGAACTTGGACATGTCTTTGCAGCAAGAAGTTATGACTGGAAAGTAACGGAGATTCAGCTATTGCCCTTTGGTGGAGTAGCCAAAGTAGAACAAGCAACAGATTCACTCTGGCAAGAGTTTATTGTAGCGATTGCAGGGCCATTTCAAAATCTAATGATGATTTTGGTCGCGATCGTTTTTGAGAGATTACATTTGTGGTCAAATGATTGGACCACTTTTTTTATTCAAGCAAATACTTGGATTGGTTTATTTAATCTTTTACCTATTTCTCCCCTTGATGGGGGCAAACTTATGAAGATCTTTTTTTACATCTTTTTGTCATTTAGAAAAGCGATCCATACCTCCATTTTTTTAAGTCTTTTTTTATCCGTGATTTTTCTTATTTGGGGAAGTGGGTTTGGATTTAGTGAGAAAATGAATATCAATGGTCTTATTCTAGCGATCTTTTTTATCTACATCAATTGGATGGATGCAAAGCAATTACCTTATCATTTTTGGCAATTTCTCTTGATGAAGGTACAAATGGAACCAATGAGAAATGTAGCTGCTATTCCTATTATCGTCCATCAAGACACTACTGTGATGCAGGCTTTACGTTTATTAAGAAAACAACGTTATCATCTTTTTTATCTATTATCCAATAATGGTGAGGTGATTCGTGTACTCCCCGAAGAAAAAGTACTACAAACCATTTATCAGGAAAAAGAATTGTATCAACCCATTCATCATATACTCTGACTATCAGGATATGATAAAATAAATTAAATTAAATAGAATTTGGACGGAAAGGAAGGGAAACGATGAGAAAGATCATTGTCCATGTGACACAGCATGATTCAAGAGCAGCCATACTAGAAGATGAACGACTTGTGGAATTTTATGTTCAAAAACTTGATGATGAACAACTAGCTGGAAATATCTACCTAGGAAAGGTAGTTAACGTGTTGCCAGGAATGCAGGCTGCTTTTGTCGATATTGGCCTTGACCGAAATGCTTTTTTGTATGTGGATGATGCTGTCCCTTCCAAAAAGCAAGAAGAGCGAGGAAAGAAAGTGCTACCAACAATAAAAGAAGTTTTGCAAGTAGGGCAGGAAGTGCTCGTACAGGTCAAAAAAGAATCCTTTGGCAATAAAGGGCCAAGGGTGACGAGTCATATTTCTATTCCTGGAAGATATCTTGTTTACATTCCAGACGGGGATTATATTGGCGTATCAAGAAAAATAGAGAGTGAAGAAGAACGAAATCGATTAAAAACGATTGGAGAATCTTTGAAGCAAGCAAATGATGGAATGATTATTCGTACAGTAGCTGAAGGGGCTAGCGAAGAACAACTAAAAAGAGATTTTCAATTTTTACGAATGATTTGGACAAAAGTATTAGAACAAAGTAGGAAGAGCCATTCACCAATGTTATTATATAAAGATTTGGATTTAGTCCCCCGTTTAGTTAGAGATTTATTATCTGAGGATGTCGTTCAATTCATGATCGACGATGGCTTCGAATATCGTAAAATACGTGAGATGATCCAATATTCCGCACCTGAATTAACAGAACGTCTTTATTTATATACAGAAAAAGAACCGGTATTCGATGCTTTTCATATCACAGCTGAGATCGAAAAAGCGATGAAAAGAAAAGTATGGTTAAAAAGTGGAGGATATCTGATCATTGACAGGACAGAGGCACTCACTTCAATCGATGTGAATACTGGTAAATATATCGGCCACACTAATTTGGAAGAAACCGTCCTTAAAACAAATATGGAAGCAGCGGTAGAAATCGCTCGTCAGTTAAGATTAAGGGACATTGGCGGGATTATTATTATTGATTTTATTGATATGGTACAGGAAGAACATAGAGAAAAAACGCTTCAGATTTTACAAGAAGAAATGAAGAAGGATCGAACTAAATCCAATATCTTAGGTTATACTCAGCTAGGTCTAGTTGAAATGACGAGGAAAAAAGTACGTCAAAATTTGGAGAGTACTTTATTAAGGACTTGCCCCATGTGTGATGGAATAGGGAAAGTGATTTCAGAAGAGGAGATGAGTCGGAAGATCGAGAAGGAGCTTGTAACCTACCAAGATTACACGACTATTCAAAGTCTATTAGTTGAAGCTCATCCCTATGTCACATCTTATTTAATTGGGATAAATGGAGAGAACCTACATCGTTTAGAAAAACAACTAGGAATGAAGGTTCAAGTGAAAGGAAATCCAGCTTTTCATCTTCACCAATTCGAGATCCATCACAAGGTGGATTAGTTCCATATTAAGAGATTTTGATTGGATTTGTTGACACTTCCCTTCAATTATGTTACTATTCTTAAAGTATGTGTTAAATACACGAGTACCGCACAAAATGGGTTAAAGCATCTTGTTGCACCTAATTTTGGCGAGTCCCTAAAAAGAGGAGGTTCAGCATTCATGTACGCAATTATTAAAACAGGTGGTAAACAGTACAAGGTTCAAGAAGGCGATGTCATTTACATTGAGAAATTGTCAGCAAATGAAGGGGAAACTGTTGAATTTGATCAAGTTTTAGTTGTTTCCAAAGACAATGGTATAGTCGTAGGTAACCCAACAGTTGCAGGTGCAAAAGTAACAGGTAAAGTAGAAAAACACGGTAGAGGTAAAAAAATTATCGTCTTTAAGTACAAGGCGAAGAAGAACTACCATAAAAAACAAGGACATCGTCAACCATTTACTAAAGTAGTTATTGAAAAAATCAATGCTTAATTAAAACGATGATTCAAGTTAAAGTAATAAAATCGAGCGATGAACAACGGATTTTACAAGTTACTATTCACGGGCACGCTAATTTTGGCAAGCTTGGTCAAGATATCGTCTGTTCAGCGGTTTCAGCTTTGGCTTTAGGAGCAGTTAATTCTGTAGAAATTTTACTAGGAATAGACTTAAAGCCAGAGGAAAATCCTAAACAGGGTGGTTATTTATTTTGGAACGTCCCGCAAATGGATGACCCTATAACAGATGATCGATTACAGTTGCTGATGAAAGCACTTGTTGAATCGTTGTTAATGATTGAAAAAGAATATGGTCGCTATATACGAGTCAATATACAAACATCCTAACAGGAGGTGGACATTATGTTAAAAATGAACTTACAACTCTTTGCTTCTAAAAAGGGAGTAGGTAGTACTAAAAACGGTCGTGATAGTATTGCAAAACGTCTTGGTGTAAAACGTGCTGACGGACAACACGTTTCTGCTGGTAGCATTTTAGTTCGCCAACGTGGTACTAAAATTTATCCAGGTGTAAATGTGGGTATCGGTGGCGATGACACTTTGTTTGCTAAAGTAGAAGGCGTTGTGAAATTTGAACGTCTTGGACGTGACCGTAAAAAAGTAAGTGTTTATCCTGTAGCTGTTGAAGCTTAAGAGTTTGATTTAAATCTGATTAGATTAAAGCGATTCCCAGTCAATAGGCTGGGAATTTTTTTTGCCAAAACCATAACCTTTGATATACTATATGGATGATAGGAATTAGAAAGTGGAGTTGAGTACATGATAGATAAGAATCTGATTCAACAAACGAATGAAGAAGGAAGCGATGATTATCATATAAAAATAATAGATCTGATGAAATTTTATCGTCATGATTGGTTAAACCATTTTCAAGTGATCTTAGGGTATGTTTCATTAAAAAAATATGAGCAAATTCCTCACTACATACAAAAGGTCATTGAAGATGCAAAAAAGCGAAGCATCATTTCAAATTTTGAACCAAGTGAATTAGCCGTTTTTTTGTATATGATGATGATCGAATACCCAAAACTAAATATAGAATTAGAACTAGATGAAGGGTTAGAAATCAAAGAAGAAGATGTGGATGGAAAGTGGATTTTACACCATTTAAAAGGATTTCTTGATCTTTTTGATCAAAGGGCAAATATGGATGAAGAATACCATTCCTTATTTCTTTCACTAAACAACTTAGACAAAAAAATGATTATCATCTTTGAATATGAGGGAAATATTAGCCCCGTGATGGAGAAAATAAAAGCCATGGGTAAACAAATTGACTCTGAAGGTGGAAAATTTGAAATTGATTTATACAATGAAGATGAATGTATCATGGAACTTCACTTTCCGTTTAAAGGAATTAGAGGTGTAAATCATGTTTGTAGATAAAGTAAAAATTTATGTAAAAGCTGGTGATGGCGGCAATGGCCAAAAAGCCTTCCGCCGAGAAAAATATGTTCCTATGGGCGGTCCCGCTGGTGGTGATGGTGGAAAAGGTGGGGATATTGTTTTTCAAGTTGATGAGGGATTAAGAACCTTATTAGATTTTCGCTATCAAAAGCATTTCAAAGCGGAAAGAGGGGAACATGGCCGTAGCAAAGCACAGCACGGGGCTAATGCAGAAGACATGGTGATCAAAGTTCCACCTGGGACAGTGATTATTGATGATGATACCCAAGCAGTGATTGCAGATTTAACCCGTCATGATCAAAGGGTTGTCGTAGCAAGGGGTGGCCGTGGTGGCCGTGGAAATATGAGATTTGCAACACCTGCCAACCCTGCTCCAGATATCGCTGAAAAGGGTGAGCCTGGTGAAGAACGTTATTTGGTTTTAGAATTAAAAGTGATGGCTGATGTTGGGCTAGCTGGATTCCCGAGTGTAGGGAAATCTACTTTACTTTCTTCTGTCTCCAAAGCAAAGCCCAAAATTGCAGCATACCATTTTACAACCCTTTCTCCTAATTTAGGTGTTGTGGATGTAGGAGATGGGCGGAGCTTTGTAATGGCTGATTTACCAGGATTGATTGAAGGAGCCCATATAGGTGCAGGATTAGGCCATCAATTTTTAAGGCATATTGAACGAACCAGAGTTATTGTCCATGTTATTGATATGGCAGGCACAGAAGGAAGGAACCCTTACGAGGATTGGGTCAAAATCAATCAGGAATTGGAGCAATATAATTTAAGACTGATGGAGCGCCCACAAATTATTGCCGCGAACAAAATGGATGTACCAGGAGCAGAAGAGAACTTAGCCCATTTTCGCGAAAATGTAGGGGAGCAGTATCCCATTTATCCAATCTCAGCTGCAACAAAACAAGGAGTTCAAGAATTATTATATGGAATTGCTGATCTGCTTGATCAAATACCAGCAACACCGCTTGTTGAAGAGATTGAACAAGAGGAAAGAAAAGTCTATAAGGCTGAACCTGTGGAAGAAGATACTTTTACTGTAAGAAAAGAAAATGAAATTTATGTAGTTGAAGGAGCAAAAATAGAAAAACTATTTAAAATGACGGATTTCAATCACTATGATTCAGTTCAGCGCTTTGCTCGAATCTTAAGGAAGATGGGTGTAGATGATGAATTGCGTAGATTAGGTGCCGAAAATGGAGATAGTGTTCGAATTGCTGATTATGAATTTGAATTTGTAGAATAACTTAAAGGAATAGAATCATTTAGTGAAGACCAGCTTAGGGGAAACCCTAAGTTTTTTTTATTTCCTTAAAAATTTTACTTGTTTAAAGTGAAAAGAAGGATTACAATGTCTATTATAAACAAACAAATGTTTATTTCAGGGGGACAATAATGAGTAAACGAAAAAGTGAAGAAATCTATTATTTAGTGCGGTCAGACATTTTACCTGAAGCGATTTTAAAAACGATTGAAGCAAAAAAGTTACTGGATTGTCATGAAGTAGAAACCGTGTATGAAGCGGTAGAAAAAGTTGGCTTAAGTCGAAGTGCCTATTATAAATACAAAGATGGGGTCTTTCCCTTTAATGCAATGATGAAAGAAAAGATCGTGACCATTTCGATGGATCTTGAACATAAATCAGGAATTTTGTCCAAGGTTTTAACCTATATTGCTCAGATTGGTGGGAATATTTTAACGATCAACCAAACCATCCCTTTGCAAGAGACGGCGAATGTAATTCTATCAATCGATACCGTCTATATGGAATTAAGTGTTACCGATTTACTAGATACTTTAAAAAAAATGCCGGGAGTACGCAAAACACAAATATTAGGAAGAGGATAGGAGAGAGAAAAGATGAGTGGGGAAAAAGAGATTAAAGTCGGATTGCTTGGATTAGGTACGGTGGGCACTGGTGTGGCAAAACTGATTGAAGGCCATCAAGAGGATTTAATCAAGCAAACTGGAAATCGTATTACGATTAAAAAGATTTTAGTGCAAGATAAGGATAAAAAAAGGGAGATCTCTATCGATAAACAATTAGTGACAGATGATCCATGGGAAGTATTAAAAGACTCAGAAATTGATGTAATTATTGAAGTGATGGGGAATATCCATCCTACCTATGAATATCTGATGTTTGCTTTAGAGAAAGGGAAGCATGTGGTTACAGCCAATAAAGACCTAATGGCTCTTCATGGAGCAGAACTCTTGGCGATGGCAAGTGAGCACCATTGCGACCTATATTACGAAGCAAGTGTTGCAGGGGGAATCCCAATTATTCGTGCATTGGTTGAAGGCTTTGCCTCCGATCGTATTACTAAGGTGGTTGGAATCGTTAATGGAACGACCAACTATATTTTATCGAAGATGAGTGAAGAAGGACTACCATTTGATGAAGTTTTGGTAAAGGCTCAAGAATTGGGTTATGCCGAAGCAGATCCTACCTCTGATGTAGAAGGTTATGATGCTGCAAGAAAAATGGCGATTTTAAGCAATCTTGCCTTTCACATGGATGTGAATGTTCATGATGTAGAAGTCAAAGGGATCACTAAAGTGACCGAAGAGGATATTCGATTTGGTAAACAACTTGGTTACGAAATTAAACTCCTAGGTATTGCCAAACAAAATGATAATCTTCTTGAAGTAAGCATCCAACCTACCATGGTTAACAAACACCATCCTTTAGCAAAAGTAAGTGGGGTATACAATGCGATCTATGTATATGGGGAAGCGGTAGGGGAAACGATGTTTTATGGTCCAGGAGCAGGTCAACTTCCCACCGCTACAGCCGTTGTCTCTGACCTTGTCACTGTGATAAAGCAAATGAATTTGGGGGTTAATGGTAGAGGGGTCGTTGCTCCGTACCGGCCAAAACAATTAAAATCCGACGATTTAATTACCTCTCGTTACTTTATCCGTCTGAGGGTTCTTGATCAAATTGGAGTTCTTGCAAAGATTACCCAACATATGGCTGAACACATGATTAGCTTGCAAGAGATTCTCCAGTTACCTGATACAGAAGAACAAAAAGCTCAATTAATCTTAATCACCCATGAAACATCAAAAGCACAGTTAAATAAATTTTTAGCATTGATGGAAAAATTAGAAATTATTGATCAAATCAGTAGTGTTTTTCCAGTTGAGGAGGGGGAAATCGCATGAGTTGGCAGCCATTATTAAGAAAATATCAAGAATTTTTACCAATCAATGAACAGACACCTATATTATCTCTTCATGAAGGAAATACTCCTTTAATTGAAGCAAAACAGCTTTCTAAAGAGTTAGGGATTCGCTTATTTTTAAAATTTGAAGGGATGAATCCAACTGGATCATTTAAAGACAGGGGCATGGTTTTAGCTGTAACTAAAGCCCTTGAGGAAGGAAGCAAAACAGTCATCTGTGCTTCTACTGGAAATACATCTGCAGCAGCAAGCGCCTATGCAGCAAGTGCCGGAATGGACAGTATTGTTGTCATTCCAGACGCTAATATTGCTCTAGGAAAATTAGCGCAAGCCCTCACATATGGTGCAAAGGTCATCTCTATTAAAGGGAATTTTGACGATGCCTTAGATATTGTTCGGGAGATTTCCAAACAAGAAGCCTATACTCTAGTTAACTCTGTGAACCCCTATCGGATTGAAGGACAAAAAACGGCAGCTTTTGAAATTGTGGATGAACTTGGGTTTGCACCAGATTATTTGGCCATTCCTGTAGGAAATGCAGGCAATATAACAGCTTATTGGAAAGGATTTAAAGAATACAAAGAGGCAGGAAAAATGTCCTCTTTACCAAAAATGTTAGGCTTTGAAGCAGAAGGAGCAGCTGCTCTTGTCAAGGGGGAACCGATTTTACATCCTGAGACGATTGCAACAGCCATTCGAATTGGCCGTCCAGCAAGCTGGAATGGGGCTATGAACGCCGTTCAAGAATCTCAAGGGGTTATCGATTTTGTAACAGATGATGAAATTTTAGAAGCGTATCAATTGGTTGCTAGAAAAGAAGGTGTTTTTGTCGAGCCAGGTTCAGCAGCTTCTTTAGCAGGTATCTTTAAAAAGTGGAGGGAAGGATATTTGCCTAAAGGATCTACTGTCGTAAGCGTCTTAACAGGCCATGGACTAAAGGATCCGAACATTGCAGTACAGACGGTAAATACCAAGCCAACGATCGTTGAGAATAACTATGATGCCGTCCTACAAGCGATTCAATCTTTAACAGAGAGAGGTTAAGCAATATGAATGCACAGATGTTTGAAGTGAAGGTTCCTGGAAGTACAGCTAATCTAGGACCAGGGTTTGACTCCTTGGGGCTTGCTTTGCCACTGTATTTAACCATTCGTCTTAAACCAGCAGCAAAGACCTCGATCAAGATTATTGGAGATCATTTATCCTCATTACCAAGGGATCGAAGCAATTTGATTTATCAGGTTATGGAGCATTTATTTCATTTAGAAGAACAAAAATTGCCTCCAATTTCCCTTGAAGTTGAAAGTGAAATTCCATTATCACGAGGATTAGGTAGCAGTGGTTCAGCCATCGTTGGAGGATTATTAGCGGCAAATGAACTATTAGAAAGGAAAAAGTCTAAAGAAGAGCTTTTTCAAATTGCTTCCCAACTAGAGGGTCATTCAGATAATGTTGGTGCTTCATTGTTTGGTGGATTTGTTGCCACATCCTTTGATGGAAAAAGAGCAATGATCACACATTTTCCTTTTGCTGAAAACCTTCGCATAATGTTGGCTATCCCCACTTATACATTATCGACTGAATCGGCGAGAAAAGAAATTCCAAACCATGTTCCAGTTAAAGATGCTGCTTACAATATAGGTCAAACGGCTTTACTCATCTCTTTTTTAATGACTGGGCAAATCGAAAAGCTTGCAACTTCAATGAACGATCGAATTCATCAGCCATATAGGCAAAACGTGGTAAAAGGGTTAAAGCGAATTTTGGAAGATATGGAACAGATGGGCATTTACGGTGCTGCTTTAAGTGGGGCTGGGCCAACTATTCTACTTTTTGTCAATGAACAACAAATTTCTACGATGGAAAATTACTTGAAAAATGTAGCTATGGACGAGCAAATAGACTTTCAAATTAAAACATTATCCATTGAAAAAGAAGGGGCAATAGTATACCACTCTACTGCTAATCGACAGATTATTTAAAATTTTATATTGACTTCATTTCTTTAACTCTTTATAATGATGGTTAATTACAGTCATGTATTTTCAAAAAAATGGAAAGGGGATCTGGGGAGAATGGGAGAGAACTCAGAGGAAAAACGATATATTTACATGAATGGGGAGTATGTAACGGAAGAAGAGGCAAAAGTATCTGTTTTTGATCATGGTTTTTTGTATGGTGATGGTATCTTTGAAGGAATCCGTGTCTATTCGGGGAACGTTTTCCGATTAAAGGAACATATAGACCGACTATATGATTCTGCAAAATCGATCCTACTAGATATTCCAATGTCAAAGGAAGAAATGATCGAAAGCGTTGTAAATACAGTAAGGAAGAATAACCTTAAGGATGCCTATATTCGTTTAGTGATTTCAAGAGGAAAAGGTAATTTAAGTTTAGATCCATTTACATGCCATCATCCTCAAGTGATTATCATTGTTGATAAAATTAAATTATTTAATGAGGAAATGCATGAAAAGGGTCTAAAAATTATTACCGTACCGACAAGAAGAAATACTCCAGATGCTCTGAATCCCAAGATTAAATCTCTTAACTATTTAAATAATATATTGGTAAAAATAGAAGCTCATTTAGCTGGGGTAAGTGAGGCTTTAATGTTAAATGGTGAAGGTTATGTGGCCGAAGGATCAGGGGATAATATTTTCATCATAAAGAATGGAAAGCTTTATACTCCACCAAGCTATTTAGGTGCCTTAGAGGGAATTACCCGTCAAGCCATTATGGATATTGCTAGACGTTTGGGATTTGAAGTATTGGAACAGCCTTTCACTCGTCACGATGTTTTTGTAGCGGATGAGGTCTTTTTAACGGGAACAGCTGCAGAAGTGATTGCAGTTTCTGAAGTAGATGGGCGTATGATTGGAAATGGTTCACGTGGTCCAATTACCAAAGCCTTACTCAATGAGTTCCAAAAGTTAGTGAAAGAGGATGGCATTCAAGTTTATCCAGAAGTTCATCAAACAGCAATCTAAACGATAAGAAAACCTAAAAAAGGAATAAACGATGAAACTCGCTTCTTTAATAAGATGGCGAGTTTTTTTGTGCCCAAATCATTAGCAAAATACTCATAGGCGCATATGATGTAGTGTATTTAGCAAGGAGGGTAGACAATGAAGATTTATATTGTCAAAAAAGGAGATACTCTTTGGAAAATTGCGCAAAGACATAATGTGGATTTGCAAACCTTAATCGATGCGAATCCTCAAATTACAAATCCTGATGTCATTGATGTTGGGATGAAAATTATGATACCAACAGGAGGAATGCCAATGGAACCGAAGCGTCCAACACCAAAGATGCCTGTTCCACAACCACCGGTCATACCAGAGCCGGAGACCCCAGCTCCACCAGCACCACAATTACCACCACAAATGCCTATGATGCCCATGCCAATGATGCCACCTCATCATAAGCATAAAAAACACAAACATCATCATCATCACCATTATATGCCGATGATGCCAGAAATGCCGATGCCGATGCTACCGACGATGCCAATGCAACCACAAATGCCGATGTCACCCTATGTATCACCATGGCAAATGGGTCCAAGGCCTAGAATTCCAAGAAGAATGCCGATGAGACCACAAATGCCATATGGACAAATTCCGTATATGATGGATCCATGTCTACAAATGCCAATGGGAATGTATCCAGCCTATGAATGGGATGGAAGCTCAAGCTATGGCTCTAGCAGTTCTATGGAAAGCAGTTCAAGTATGGGTTCTAGCTCGGATGGGAGCAGTTCAAGCTCATCAAGCCCAAGCTCCAGCAGTTCGATGGGGAGTAGTTCTCATGGTAGCCATCGGGCTCCTTTTCCTCAGAGACCTCGTCCATTCTTCTAAACAGGATGACTAATTACAAGTGCATACCTGCTATCCCTTAATTTTTAGGGGATAGCATTTTATTTCACTTGAATATTAGGAGGTTTTTACAATGGAAGAATGGCTAAGTCAAGAGCTTATTAATAACTATGGGATAGAACCTACCCAGATCAAATCATTTTATCATTTGTGGCAAGTCGAATCGAACCAAGGAACATGGATTATAAAGGCGTATCCTAAGCAGGCTATTCTGATTCATTGGTTATATGATATGACTCAAGCACTAAAAAGAAAAGGGTTTGCTCATTTTTCGCAAATTGTAGCAAATCGTTATCAAATTCCCTGGTTTGGCACATTCGAGCATCCTTTTATGGTGATGGAATATGTTGAAGGTCGACATGCAGATTATCATTGTTTAGAAGACCTATCTCTAGTATTAAATGTTCTTGCAGAATTTCATCATCATGGATCATGGATTCAGACGAAAGCCCAGCCTAAAAAACGCTCTACAATCCAAGAAAAATGGATGGATCGCCTGAATGAATTTAAACAACTGTATCAGAATCTTCTTTTTAAAACAAATCTAGATCCTTTTGAGCAACAAATTATAACCTTAGGGCCTGATATGATTCATTTTGCAGAAAGAGCACTAGAAACGTTAGATGGCCAATGGATAAATCGCTTGCAGCAAGAAGCAATAGACAATCGAATGTTAGCCCACCGGGATGTAGCTAGTCACAACTTTTTAATTGGAGAAAAAACATCGATGATTGATTTTGATTTAGCTGGTTATGAAGTACAGATATTAGATGTTTGGCAGTTATTCAATCGGGCGATGGTTGAGTGGAAATGGGATTTGAATATATTTCAACAGATGGAAGAACAATACCAACAGAATCATAAACTAAGGGATCAGGAGAAAAAATTGATTCATCAATTATCTTTATATCCTAATGAATTTTTTCGTGAAAGTCTTGGCGTATATAAAAGACCAGAAAAATATAGAAGAAAGAATGTTAGCAAAATGATGAACCATTATATGGAGGAATGGGATCGTTTTACACAATATCAAAAAGAAATTGTAAGGATTTGATTAGCAATAAAAGAATTTGATTTGAAACAAGCTACAAACTTGTGTATGATTTTGGTAATGAATAAAAGACAAGCCTAAACAAAAGGAGGAAGTTCCATGGATATTTTTCAACAAAAACTAGAAGCCTACCTAGAAAATATCGAAGAAGATGTAAAAAAAAGAACCGATTTTATCCGTGAGTATATCGAAAGTGCTCATGCAAAAGGAGCAGTTGTCGGGATTTCCGGTGGGATCGATAGTGCGGTGTCTGCAGCATTATGTATAAAAGCCTTAGGAAAAGAGAATGTGCTTGGAATCTGGATGCCTGCCTATTCTAGTCCCGTACATGAAAAGGATGCAAAGGCACTAGTAGAAGCGATCAATTTAAAGTTGGTTACGGTGGATGTAGGCCCTGCCTTCGATGCCATTACAAAGGAAATGGAAAAGATAGAAAAACTAAATGATTTGGTAAAGGGGAACACAAAAGCTAGACTCCGAATGACCACTCTTTATGGAATCGCAGGACAATTAGGATACCTTGTTTCTGATACCTGTAACTATTCAGAGATCTATGTGGGCTATATGACAAAGGGTGGCGATGGATTAGCAGATTTTAACCCAGTTTCTAGTTTGACCAAACATCAAATTCGAATTTTAGCAGAATATTTAGGTATTCCTAAGCAAATTATCACCAAGGCCCCTTCAGCAGATTTATGGGCAGGTCAAACCGATGAACAAGAGATGGGCTTTACATATGAAGACTTAGATCGATATTTGTTAACTGGGAAAGGAAAACCAGAAGTGATTGAGGAAATCGAACGACTCCATCGTAATAGTGAGCATAAACGGTTACTGATGCCTGGCATTTAACTAATTTTCTAATTACATTCACATTGTAGGTATAAACTCCTTTTTTTTTGGTTATGAATAAAAAAAAGACCAAAAAAAGGAGTTTTTTTCTATGTTTTTCGGGAATCATAAAACAAAATATTCATATTTGATTACATTACTTCTTATTGCATTGGCCATTGGCTTTTATCCGCTTTTAACTGAAAAGGGTGAAGAACCAAACAGTGATGCAACTGAACCACTGGCTCAAGAGGTAGCCTCACCGATCAACACAAAACTAGTGATGGTCACTCACTATGTTGTAGGTGAAGATTTGGTAGAAACGAAAAATGAAAGTTATACTTCACTCACAGAATTAGAACAAAAATATGCTGGTTGGAAAATCATTGCAAAAACAGATCAGGAAATCAAGATGGAGAGGTACCTTGAAGATTTATCGCCAAAGATTAAGAATGGTGCTTATTTTGGTCTAAGCCCAGATGGTTATTTTACCTTATATCAAGGTACTCCAAATGAGAATGAAGTGATCGAAACTTTTTTCCGAATTGATATTGATAGTTTGGAAAGTGCGCTTCCTTCTGAACCGATCGAACAATTACATCAAGGAATTCCAATTCGAGATTTAGCAGAATATAATAGTATTTTATCGACCTACAGTGAATTTTCAATGGATGATAACGAAAGCCGCTAATAAGTGGCTTTTTTTGTTTGCTTTTTTCTGATATAATCAGCATATGAAAATATATGTTCGTATACATTTATGGGGGAAATAGTGTGATTATATTAGGTTTTGACCCAGGAATTGCGATCGTCGGCTTTGGTGTGATCAAAAAAGAGGGAAATCAGATTCGTCCTCTTCAATATGGTAGTATCCAAACCAAAGCAGGTTTAGATACAGGAATTCGTTTAAAACAGGTTTATGATGCAGCAAAAGAAATTATTCAGAACTATCAACCAGAGGCTGTTTCGATTGAAAAACTATATTTTAATAAAAACGTAACGACAGCTTTTACAGTTGGCCAAGCTAGAGGTGTTCTTATGCTTGCTGCCGTGGAAGCAAATCTTCCAATTTTTGAGTATACACCATTACAAATAAAACAAGCGATTGTTGGATATGGGAGAGCAGAAAAGAAACAGATACAAGAAATGGTTAGGATGTATCTTAGTCTAAAGGAAGTACCTAAGCCAGATGATGTAGCCGATGCTTTGGCTATTGCCATCTGCCATGTTCATTCTGCAAAAATGACAGCAATCATCAATAAGGGGAATAGCAAATGATCGATTTTATTCAAGGAATTTTGGTTGGAATTGAAGAGGATTACATTGTAATCAATGTGAATGGGATTGGCTATCAAATCTTTGTCCCTCGCCCTGAAAGCTATCAAGCTTTGTTAAACCAAGATTGCTTCGTACATACTCATCATTATTTTCGTGAAGATTGGATGGGATTATTTGGTTTTCAAGAAAAAGAAGAACGTTATTTATTTCGCCTATTGTTAAGTGTTTCTGGGATTGGCCCTAAAGGCGCACTAGCGATGATAGGTCAAGGCAATCCAAATCAGGTGATTCAGGCTATTGCTACAGAAGATGAGAAAACCTTAACCAAAATGCCAGGAGTAGGAAAGAAAACCGCCCAAAGAATCATTCTAGATTTAAAGGATAAAGTCAAGGGATTAACCTTTAAAGGAATGCCATCTGCTAAAATAGAAGAAGAAAATCTAAAGGTGGTTAGCGAATTACAGGCAGGATCTGAATTGATAGAAGCCTTGAAATCGCTTGGCTATCATGATCAAGAGATTCAAAAAGCAGTAAAAGCTTTGCAAGATTCGATTGAAAGTGGCCAATCTCTTGACCGCCTGATTAAGCAAGC
This sequence comes from Tepidibacillus sp. HK-1, assembly GCF_001748485.2. Classification (NCBI taxonomy): domain Bacteria; kingdom Bacillati; phylum Bacillota; class Bacilli; order Caryophanales; family Bacillaceae; genus Tepidibacillus; species Tepidibacillus sp. HK-1. The sequence goes on from NZ_BDGM02000001.1 coordinate 27,091, forward strand.
ATTGATCATATTGATGAGGGAATAGGAGGAAAGGGCAATGGAGGATCGCGTTATTTCATCACAAATGTTGTCAGAAGATCAAACCGTAGAATTTAGCCTACGTCCTCGTTTTTTATCTGAATATATTGGGCAAACTAGAGCAAAGGAAAACTTAAAGATCTTTATTGAGGCTGCCAAATTGCGCAATGAACCCCTTGACCATGTTCTATTGTATGGACCGCCTGGACTTGGAAAAACAACGTTATCTAATATTATTGCTAATGAAATGGGAGTAGGTATTCGCACTACTTCGGGCCCTGCCATTGAACGCCCAGGGGATCTAGCAGCGATTTTAACCAATCTCCAAGAAGGAGACGTTCTATTTATCGATGAAATTCATCGTCTAAACCGTAGTGTAGAAGAGGTTTTATACCCGGCGATGGAGGATTTTGCGCTAGATATTATTATCGGTAAAGGACCCAGTGCAAGATCTGTGCGATTAGATCTACCTAAGTTTACTTTAGTAGGTGCAACCACCAGAGCAGGTCTATTGTCTTCTCCACTTCGTGATCGATTTGGGGTAGTAAGTCGTTTAGAATATTATACGGTAGAGGAATTAAGCTATATCGTCACGAGGGCTGCTGATTTACTAGATGTGCAAATAGTAGGAGATGCAGCCAAAGAGATTGCTTTGCGTTCAAGAGGAACACCAAGAGTAGCCAATCGCTTATTAAAACGAGTTCGAGACTTTGCACAAGTAGTGGCTGATGGGATGATTACAGAAGAAGTAGCCAAATCATCCTTAGAACAAATTCAAGTAGACCGTTTGGGTTTAGACCATATCGACCATAAACTACTCACCACCATCATTGATAATTTCAAAGGTGGTCCTGTTGGCTTAGATACATTAGCCGCATCGATTGGTGAAGAGTCAAATACGATTGAAGATGTGTATGAACCTTATTTGATGCAGATTGGTTTTCTGCAACGAACACCTAGAGGGAGAATGGTAACCAACGCAGCGTATCATCATTTAGGAAGGAGTATTCCTGATGAATCCAATGTCTAAATTGTTCATTAGTCTTGGAATTTTATTGATTGTAATCGGAGTGATCTGGCAATTTGGTGGTCGATTCTTGTCATTGGGCAGGTTGCCAGGAGATATTGTGATTAAAAAAGAAAACTTCAGCTTTTATTTTCCGGTAATGACTAGTATTGTGTTGAGTCTAGTGTTGTCAGGAATTATGTGGTTGTTAAGGTGGTTTAAGTAGCAAAACAAGGGAATCTTATCATCCTTCCTGCTAAAAATTCATATGATGCGATTCGCCGTCAAGTGCCCGTATCCAATTCTATTAGAAATGGAAGAGTGATCGCGCAAACACAGCCTAGTGAAACTCATCTCTTTTTAAATAATCAGAAGGAACATTCAGAAATAAAATCCCTGTTCAAATATTTTTACATTACATTTAATAGGTAAAAATTGGCCAAAATAATTGAGATAAATAAGCAAGAATATAATGAAATCAAATATGATGTTAGAATCATCGATTGGGGAATAAACATGCTACAAACCATCATGAATTATCTCAATGACATTGGAATGATTGGCCTATTTATAGCCATGTTTATTAAAGGTTCAACTCTTCCATTACCATCTCTCATTTTCATTGTTAGCTATGGATACCTTTTAAACCCAACCAAACAAGAGATGATTTGGCTGGCTATAGGGATGAGTTTAACCTTTACCGTTGCTAGTTATATACCCTATATGATCGGTTTTAAATTAGAACAAAAAATTCAAATCATTGCCAATAGGTTTTATAATTCTGGTTCTTGTGGTGATCTATTTTTTTCTTAGCAAACACAGAACGAAGGGATGATGTTTCACTTTATCATAAAATAAACTCGTTGAACTAGTTTGCGAAATTCAAATTCAAATAGATGATTTGCATCTTTGGAACGTTTTTTTGGTCCAGAGGTTTTTATTCCCGCTCTTCGTGATTTTTGTGAGAGATAGCGTTCAAATAGGAGTTGATCTAAGTTATCAGCTTGAAATAAGAACCCATTAGGATGCATGGCAAAAGCCTGCTTCGCTAATACCATGGTAGCAACGCCATAATCTTGCGTGATCACAATATCATTTGCTTTGACATATTGGACGAGCTTCATATCAACTGAATCTCTTCCTTTATCAACGGTGATGACTTTGGAATAACCATCATCAATCAAATGACTCGTATCTGCAAACATTATAACCGGTAAATGAAATTCTTTTGCTACATTTACAATTTCTTTTTTTACAGGCATTGCATCAGCATCTACTAAAATTTTTATCGTCATGAATTTGTTTCCTCTCAACCTTTCCCTGGCTAAACCAAATTAAAAATAGACTGTTTCATTATATCTTCTTTCTTTCAAAAACATAAAATAAATTACATGCGATAGAGGGAGGTGTTAAAATTGGCACAGAGAGATTTTGTTCAAATTATTGGAATTACGGATCCTAGTGAATTTCCAGTTATCGGCCCATTAAACCCCAATAATGAAATAGCAATTCAAGAGAGATTAACCATTCCTGAAGCTAAACCTAATGTAGAACAAATCATTTCTGTTTTAGTCGAGGCAATAGTAACGGATAACCGAACAATACTAACCCCTACTGGAGTTAAAGTCATCGTAGAAGGTATATTGAGACAAAAAGTTGTCTACACGGCGGGTGTGCCTGAACAATCTGTTCATTCATCCCATTATGAACATCCGTTCTGTACATTCATTAATATACCACTAGTGATTCCTGCAGGATCTACCGTTGAGCAATTACTAACTTCATTAGGACTTTCACTCAAAGATATACTAGCAGGACCAGTAAATGTAATTATTGAAAACGTTGAAGTGAATCTTCTTGATCCACGCACTATTAATAAATGTGTAACATTGTTTGTTTGGACTACGCTAAATACACTTTTACAAACGGTACTAAAATAATTATTCTTCCTCTTCATCGTAATGAGGAGGAGGAAGATAATGATCAAATTCTATGATTGCACATAAAACTTTGCTTACTTGAATATTTCTTAAATCGTGGTGGAAAACATGAATATCTTCCACCACAATTTTTATTTTTAATTGTTTTAAATCCTCATTCACTTCGTTATCAATTATGATCATTTCACAAAAATGAATCTCATTATTAAAGGAATGCACGGATTGTTCAGGTGTTGCAGCAGTATACACAAATATTTGTTTCACTACACCATCAATTATAATTTTTTTATTATACGGTGTTTTTATTAATCTTTTATTAATGATTTTAACAATAGACATAACTTTGAGAATTTGTTCAATATCAGGTTTTTGCTCTGGTACATTTATTTTTTCATTAAGTGTAAACTGCTTAAAACAAATTGGTGTTTCAGGATAATCCTCGGAATTAGCAATCCCAACATAATTGATCATATCGCGAAAGATATTCATGTTAAACAGTTCACCTCCAATATAGGCTACAATAATATATGCAAGTCAACACTAGATTATGAATATTTTTTTATGTTGAATATCTTCTTTCGATACTAAGAAAATTTTTCAACATCAATATACCTGTACCGCCATATCCAAACGTGTTATTCATAATGTTTTGGCCTTGTACAGAAGGAAGGTTTTCTAATTGGTGTTCTAATCATTCCAATCAAGGCTTTACGACCAAATCAGTAGTTTCAATGCCTATTTCATGATTTATTGTTTGGATGATTGTACCAACCACCGTTCTGACAAACATAGTGACTCCCATTTCATTTATTAGAGTATTTTGAACCATACTTTTGATTTTATTCTATTCTTCTTGGGATATGTTATCAGAATGTTTAAAATCAAATAGATTTGTAGGCTTTGCCGATGGTTGAAAGACAACTTGGGACTGCCCTTTTTCACCAGGATTCACTGAATAACCACGGATGATATAGCCATTTTTTTCGAGTTCCATCATCATATCGTATGCTTTCCATTTACTGTCGCCTATCACTTTTGCTAATGTCACATAATGAACAGGGATATTTGTTTTTTTTGTAAAGATCAATTATTTTTTGCAAAAATTGCTTTCGGCGTCCAGACAAAATCATTTCATCTCACCCCAAAAAACCAAAATATACTTCATTGAAATATAGAAAATACTAAAATTTCTTTAGAATTTTCAAACAAAATGCGACTATGAAACATATATGGAGAAAATATCCTCTTATAATATGAATGATTTAGAAAACTTAGAAATTGCTATTTATGGTGATAAAAAAGTTAACGGGGAGCCTGCCGGTGTTAAGATAACTTACATCTGTTTCATGGAATGAACCGACCGCCTTTATGAATCGATTCTATTGTATTGTATAATAAAAATTTTTAGAGTTTCGACTAATTTCGACGTTTTTTTTAATATTTATCTGTTATCATAAATCATAAATACGATAAATGTAACAATTTGTCTTCTGAAATATAAACCTATTAATTTTAATTTTTTTTAAAAAGGATTGATTGTGTGAGAGTATCGATAAAATTACGATTTGAAAAACCTTTAATTCTACCATTACATTATCATCATATCATTCAGGCAGTTGTTTTAAAATGGCTCAACGATGAGAATTATAGTAAGTTTATACATAATACGGGATATGAATACAATAACAGAAAATTTAAAATGTATACCTTTTCTAGGTTGGAAGGCAAGTTTATAATTGATAAACATAACAAAACAATAACTTATTTTGATGAGGCTAATCTGCTAGTATCAACAGCCGATGATGAATTTCTAAAATATCTCGTTAATAACATTTTGATAAACAGTGATTTTAATATTTTGGGAAACGAAGTGTTGATTGATCAAATTAAACTCATTCATCCAGATATCAAGACTAAGGGAAGGTTTAGAACAAAATCTCCGATTGTTGTATATAGCACCTTTGAACATAATGGCAATAAAAAAACATATTATTATAACCCGATGGAAAATGAGTTTGAACAACTGATTAGAGATAACTTAATAAAAAAATATATAGCCTTTTATAATATAGAACCTTCTGATACAAGTTTTAAATTGGTTCCTATTAAAAATAAAAATTTGAAAGAAAATATTATTTTATATAAAGGGATTGTGATCAAAGGTTGGAGCGGAGAATTTGATATTGAAGGTTCAGAAGAACTTATCAAGATCGCTTATGACGCAGGGCTGGGTTCTAAGAATTCCCAAGGATTTGGTTGCATCGAATTAATATAGGGGGTGATAAAAATTGATTGAAGGATTTGTTCAAATCGGTAAAGCAGTTGGCTATTCAATTGAGAGTTTGGTTGAAAAAGCAGAATCAATAAGAAAAAATAAGGTGCTTCAAGTATTGAAACTGAACTTTAAAGAAAATAGTTTAGAAGTTGATGTAACTGAAGAAATGACAGATGAAACTGCAAAAAACTATTTATTTGTAGGTTCTGCCGATGGCCCCAATTCTCCCCAATGGTTTGCTACATCAAAATCGATCAATTACCATTTGACAGAAACATTCTATAATCTAGCACAAACAGATTTTGGAGACAATCTTAATAAACAAATCAAAGCAATATTTGAGAAGTTTTATGTTGATCTTGGAGAAAATATTAAACCAAAATATCGTTATGCTCTTAATTTGACAAAATATCTTGGCACTGAAAAAGAAGTTAAGGAGATATATAGTGAATTAAAACAAAATCATAAAGAGGATAAGGATATAGTTAAAGAACTAGCAAAGGAATTTGAAAAATATCTTAAAAATAAGTTTAGTATGAAGTTAAATGAAATAGGTTTATTTACCATTCTTATAAATGATAAGCCGCTTACTAAATTTAATGAATATCAGGAAAAAGTTATAGAAGCTAAAAAACCTGAGTTGAAAAGCGGAAAAAATAATATTAACTGTATAAAAATTTGCAGTATTTGTGGTTCTTCAGAAAATGTGACTTCTGATCTATCAAAAATGAAAATTAAATACTACACAACGAACCAAGTAATATTTGCCAGTAACATAGATAATAAAAATTATCATAAAAATATGCAGATATGTGAAAATTGTATGGATAGCCTCTCATCAGGTGAAGTTTTTGTAAAAAATAATCTCGATACCAGATTGGGATTTTTTAAAGTTTATCTAGTACCTCATTTTATTTATGGTGCACCGCTAAATAAAGAGGAACTTGAACATTCAATTAAAAAAATAAATTCTTCATTTAATACAGCAAAAAACCTTAAGGATATAGAAATGTTTGAAAAAGATATCCTTGAATCTCTTGATCTAAGAAATGAAGAAAGTTACTTTCTTCTAAATTTTATCTTCTACAAACCTAGTAACCAAGCAACCAAAATTCAAAGATTAATCAAGGATATATCACCATCCATATTTAGGAGAATTGGCGAGGCTGCGATTAAGGCGAATAAAAGAATGAGGGAAGGATTAAATCAGGAATTTTTTAAGTCGTATGTAGGACTTCAGAACCTATATTATATGATTCCTGTTAAAGTTAAACAGGGTGATGTCACTAAATACAGGGATTTGCTTGATCTTTATGATGCCCTGTTTACAGGCAGGCCAATAAAGAAACAGCATTTAATAGATAAATTTATCGAGGCAATTAATGTGAAACGGTTAGATAAAGAAGGATACAATTTAAAATCAGACCAAGACAAAATCAACTGGACTCTTTCAATAGCATTTTATCTTCTAAATGCAAATATGCTGATTAAGTTTTTTGAATATACCGGTTGTTTAAAGGAGGGAAATCCATTGGATATTTCTGCATTGAAAGTAAGTGATGGGATTAAAACGTTTATTGAAAAAATGAATTACAACGAACAGCAAAGCGCCATGTTTATCTTAGGCTATCTTATTGGAGAAATAGGTAATGCTCAGTATAGAAGGCTTGACGGAAATAAACCGATATTAAACAAACTGAATTTTAATGGGATTGATAAGACGAAGATTGTCAGGCTAACGAACGATGTTTTTGCAAAATTAAAGCAGGAAAAAATAAGAGCTTTTAATGAAGTTACATATTTTGAACTTAAAAGACTTATCGATTCAAACATTGCTTCCTGGAAGTTAAACAAAAATGAAAATTTATTCTATCTGCTTTCAGGTTATTCTTTTGCAACCACCCAACCAATATTAAAGGAGGAAAATAAGCATGAATAATAACGAAATCTTATATCTTTATGATGCAAAAATGACAAATCCTAATGGTGATCCTGATGAAGAAAACAGACCCCGTATGGATTATGAGCGGGATATAAATCTTGTATCTGATTTAAGGTTAAAAAGATATGTAAGGGATTATTTACTGGACAAGGGATATGATTTATTTGTGAGAAAGATGGATGAAAAGTCGGTTACTGCTGAAGGAAGAGTAAAACAAATGAAAGATTTTTCAGAAGAAGCAATTTTAAATGAACTTATCGACGTTAGGTTGTTTGGTGCTACAATGCCGGTAAAAGGCGATAACAAGACATTTATCGGTCCTGTTCAATTTAACTGGGGCTATTCCCTTAATAAAGTCGAACTTCTAGAATCAAGTATTACTTCTCATTTTTCCTCAGATGAAAAGGCACAGCAAGGAACTATCGGTAAAGATTATCGGGTAAAATATTCTCTTATTGCTTTTTCAGGAGTGGTTAGTGGTAAAAGGGCCAAAAAAACCAAATTAACGGAAAGTGATTTGGAACTTCTCGACGAATCTATGAAACATGCCATTCCTAATCTTGCGACAAGGAGTAAAATAGGTCAGTATCCAAGACTTTATTTAAGAGTAGCTTATAAGGATTCTGAAACCATTCTTGGAGATTTAAGAGATTATATAAGACTTGAAGAAAAGGTTGAAAACATAAGAGACATCAAAGAAGTATCCCTTGATATTACTGATCTTGTTTCGTTGTTAAATAAAAACAAAAGTAAAATTGACAAGATTTACTATTTTATTGATGAACGTCTGGAAATAAAGGCGGCTGACACAGTTGGCAAATTATCCGAGGTACTAAACGGTTTCGAACTTGTTGAAGTAAAGTAGGGTGAAAATAATGAATTTCTTAATATTTGATATAAAGGGAAGGTACGCTCATTTCAGGAAATTTTACACCAATTCTTCTTCTCTATCCTATTCAGTACCTCCCAGAACAACTATAGAAGGGATTATTGCTGCGATATTGGGCTATGAAAGGGATAATTATTACGATATTCTTTCAACAGAAAAACTTAATATCGCTGTAAGAAAAATTTCACCTACTAAAAAAATCATTCAAACTTTAAATTACATTAAAGCTACATCACGGGATAGCGTAACAGATCTAAAAGAAGGGCATACTCAGATTCCCTTTGAAATGGTTACCGGAGACAAGGGAGTCATTTACAGAGTTTATGTTAACCATTCAGATCATATAATAATGGAAGAACTTGAGGATAGAATTAGAAACGGACGATTCCATTATATTCCTTACTTAGGTGCTGCCCCTTTTAACTGCAACATAAATTATATAGGGAATTTTACGGCAATAGAGCAAAATACAAATGATTTTATCGAGATAAGCACAATCATTAGACAAAGTTTAATAGCTGATAAAGGAATTGATATTAAAGGAATGAATTTAAGCTTAATAAAAGAGAAAATGTCGAGGGATTTTTTCGAAGATAGAATAATAAAAGAAGTTGAAGATTATATCTACGATGAAGAGGGTCATCCTTTAAGAGTAAAGTTAAAGGGAAACTTTTATAGAATAAACGGTGAAAATATAGTTTTGATGTAATGTGCCTAGTAATGGCACTTATTTTTTAGGGAGGTTGATTATGGAATTCTATTCTCATCCTGATAAAAAACTTATTGTTCATCTTCAAGAAGTATTTAATATAAATAAAGACAAAGTAGAAGATAAGTTTCTGAAAGCTTATGAAATTATGGCTTACGGTCATGATTTTGGAAAATTTACAACATATTTTCAAAAATATTTGCTTGGCGGAAAACGTAATAGATTTAGTGATCACAGTTTTATTTCCGCACTATTCGTCGGATTTTGTGCTATTAAGGAATTTGGGGAGAATAATTCTATACCGTTAATTATATTTAATACAGTCTTACACCATCATGGCAATTTAGAAAATCCGTCCAACGATTTACCGTCAAGTTTCAAAGAAATAACCCCTAATGATTATTTAATATTGGAAAAAATTGAAATCGTCAGAAAACAGATAGAAGATTTATCTATAAATAGAGATGATATTGGAAAGGTCTATCGTATTTTAGGATATGAAGATTGTTTTAAAGAATTCTTACATGTTAATATCGAAGAATTGATGAAAAAAATTAAAAGAATTGAAGTACTAACGGAAAGAAACAATAAAACGGATGAAAATTATTTTATACATCAAATTCTTTATTCTGCCTTAATTTCTGCAGATAAACTAAGTGCTTCCGGAACATTAATTCCTGAAGAAAAATATGTGACTTATGTTGATTTGAATAGGGAAAGGGAAGAAAAAATAAAAGGCAAGAGTGGGGAAATAAATAGAATTAGAAGGGAAATATTTGAGAGTATCCAAGAAAATATCCAAAGAAGTTATGACAAAACGAGATTATTCACGATAACTGCACCGACCGGAACAGGAAAAACGTATGCTGGATTCTTTGCTGCCCTAAAATTAAAAGAACTGTTGAATGATAATAGAAAAATTATTTATTCTCTTCCGTTTACATCAATTATTGAGCAGAATTATGATGTTATCAAAGATCTTTTTGCAAATATTGAAGATTTTGAAAGCGAAAAAGGGAGGTATTTAATAAAGCATCACAGTCTTGCCAATATGGATTACAATACGGATAAATACGATATTGATAAATTAAGAGCGGAGTTGTTAATTGAAAATTGGAACAGCGGTATTGTGATAACAACCTTTGTGCAGTTCCTTGAAACTTTAATCGGTACAAGAAACAGAATGCTAAAAAAATTGATTAGCATGAAAGGCTCCATTATTCTCTTGGATGAAGTACAGGCAATAGATATTTCGCTTCTCCCCTTGGTAGACCATGTAATTAAGAAAGCTAGTGAATTATTCGATTTAAGAATCATAATGATGACGGCAACAAAACCGTTTATACTTAATGGGGCCGTTGAACTTTTGGCAGCTCATCAAAAGTATTTTAAATTTTTCAATCGCACTAAAATAATACCTATACTGGAAAAGAAAAATATTCTTGATTTCATTGAAGAGTTCAATAACAATATTGAGAACAAATCCTATTTAATCGTCTGTAATACAATCAATGAGTCAATAAAAATATTTAACGGGTTAAAAAATATCGGCAGAGATATATTTTACCTTTCTACGAATCTATTACCTGTACATAGAAGAAAAAGAATTGAAGAAGTAAAAGCAGCTCTTGATCAAGGGAAAAAAATAATCCTTGTTTCTACTCAAGTAGTTGAAGCCGGTGTTGATTTCGACTTTGATGTCGTAATAAGAGATATAGGACCGATCGACTCAATTATCCAGTGTAGCGGAAGGTGCAATCGAAATGGCTTAAAAGATATCGGCGAAGTATATATTTACTCATTATATGATGATGAGAAAGAAGCGGAAGAAACGTTATATGCCAAAAATGTATATGGTAATTCAACGTTAAATATTGTTAAACAGATTCTACAAAATCAAGCCGAGATATACGAAGAAGATTATTTTAAATTAATCGAACAATATTATACAAAGATTCAAGAGAAAAAAAATAAAGATAAATCAGAAAAACTGATTAATTCCATTATTTCTATGAATTTTTCTGGTGATAAGTCAGCGAATGAAGAGAAAGATAGAATACCTTTACAAAAGTTTTCATTAATAGAAAACAATGCTGGCTATTTTGATGGATTTATTATATATGACCAAACGGCAAAAAAGGTATTTGACAGGTACCTTGAAATGATTAAAGAGAAGAACTTTTATAAAAGCAGGGAAATTTATCTGGAAATAAAAAACACCTTAAGGGATTATACCGTTTCGCTCCCTGTGAAATATCAAGGTATTTTTAATGAACAATTTGGGCTGCATGTTCTTCCCTATGAGGGCGTAGAAGATTACTACAATATGATAACAGGATTCATTAGGGAAGAAAAAGGTTACGATATATTGTAGAGGTGCTACCATGGAAGTTAATGGGACTTTAGTATGGTATTACAATATTTGCAAAAGGGAAGTTTGGCTGATGTCGCATGGAATTATACCTGATCAGCAGGATAAAAACGTGGATTTGGGCAGATTTATTCACGAAAATTATTACAAGCGAAGCAAAAAAGAGATTCAATTCGGCAATGTAGTATTTGATGTTCTATATGAAACTGGTAATGAATTAGTTATTGGAGAAACAAAAAAAACTTCTAAATTTATGGAAGCTTCACAGTGGCAGCTACTATTTTATTTAAAAATTTTAAAAGATGCCAATATCAAGGCTAAGGGAGTACTGCAATATCCCGAAGAAAGAAAGAGAATTGATGTTGAGCTTGATGAAGAAAAAGAAGCGAAATTGAATAAGATGATAGATGAAATAGAGGCTATTATAGATAAGCCTTCTCCACCTGTAGTTGAAAAGATAAATATGTGTCGGAATTGTGCTTACAAAGAATATTGTTACTCCTAGGAGGTTATATGAAAAAAGATTTCTATATATTTAACAATGGTGAATTAAAAAGAAAGGATAATACCCTATTTTTTGAAAGTTCTGACGAAAAAAAATACCTTCCCGTTAATGAGATCAATAATATATGGGTTTTTGGCGAAGTAGATATTAATAAAAGATTTTTGGAATTCGCCTCTGAAAAGGAGATAGTTCTTCATTATTTTAATTATTACGGTTACTATATAGGAAGTTTTTATCCCAGAGAACATCTGAACTCGGGCTATGTAATACTAAAACAAGCTGAATATTATTTAAATACGGAGAAAAGAATGACCATTGCTAAAAAATTTATAGAGGGTGCTGTTTTAAATATTCTTGTCATCTTAAGATATTATCGTAACAGGGGGATTGACCTAAACGAGGATATTGATGTCATAAGTAACCTGTATAAAGCAATTAATAATGCGACAGATATTGAAATTCTTATGGCCATTGAGGGAAATATCAGAGAAAGATATTATAAATGTTTTGACAAAATTATTAATAAACCAGACTTTGAATTTGATAAAAGAAGTAAACGCCCACCGTTGAATAAGTTAAATGCACTTATAAGTTTTGGGAATTCTTTGATATATACTACTGTTCTTGGTGAAATATATCAAACCCAGCTTGATCCAAGAATAGGATATTTGCACTCAACCAACAATAGAAGATTTACATTAAATCTTGATATTGCAGAAATATTTAAGCCAGTAATCGTTGATAGGGTAATATTTTCACTATTAAACAAGAATGTTATAACTTCTAAAGATTTTCAACGTCAGTTAAATGGCATCATACTAAATGATAATGGGAAGAAAAAGTTTATTTCAGAGTATAACGATAAGCTTAATACTAAGATTAATCATCCAAAATTGGATAATAAAGTAAGCTATAAGAGGTTGATTAGACTTGAACTGTATAAATTGCAAAAACACATCACGAATGATGATGAGTATTCACCATTTATAGCGGGGTGGTAAATTGTTTGTAATATTAGTTTATGATGTAGGAGAAAAACGAGTAAATAAAGTTTTAAAAAAATGCAGGGAATATTTAACTTGGGTGCAAAATTCAGTTTTGGAAGGGGAATTGAGTGAAGGGAATTTAAAAAAACTAAAATTTGAAATTGGGAAAATCATAAAAACAGAGGAAGATTCAGTAATTATCTATTCTTTCCAAAGTACTAAATATTCCACTAGAGAAGTTATGGGTTTAACTAAAAATTCTCAGGATATTTTTGTATAACATATTAACATCTGTTTTCCGTCGATTTATAATCCTGTAATAAACAGCCGGGATCGACATAACAAGAAGAACAATATTACCAAGGGTTTTTAAATTTTGTACGATTTTTTATGATATTTGTCAAAATATAAAAACCCAATTATAATCAAGTTGAAATGGGTTTTTAGACTACCTATGAGGAATTGAAACTGCTACTACCACAATACCCACAACGTGCAACGCCAAGTTTTTAGACTACCTATGAGGAATTGAAACCTAAATACAAACCTGTTTTTCCCCCCCAACCTCCACCGTTTTTAGACTACCTATGAGGAATTGAAACTAGATTTGAATAACGCTCTACCTTCCATACCTGGAAGTTTTTAGACTACCTATGAGGAATTGAAACTTAAATTCATTGGATCAGTTTCTTGCATGTCTTGAAGTTTTTAGACTACCTATGAGGAATTGAAACGTATGATGTATGGTTGTTTTTGTACGTCTGTTTGTTGGTTTTTAGACTACCTATGAGGAATTGAAACCCTGTAAAATCTATACCTTCAATTAAATTTCCAGCAAGTTTTTAGACTACCTATGAGGAATTGAAACTAAAATTTTAAGAATAATATTGACTAATTGAACATAGTTTTTAGACTACCTATGAGGAATTGAAACTAATGGAACTTACAAAAAATGATGAAAACGGGAAGAGGTTTTTAGACTACCTATGAGGAATTGAAACAAAAAATTGGGTGAGATTTTTAATTTTCCGAAGTTAGGTTTTTAGACTACCTATGAGGAATTGAAACTTTGCATTGTTGGTGGTAATGTTTGAATAACCTCGTGTTTTTAGACTACCTATGAGGAATTGAAACGAAACCATACAGGCAATATGTTCCACCTTAGATTGTAAGTTTTTAGACTACCTATGAGGAATTGAAACGTTCGTCTACCTGTGGGGAAGTACCCTCCTTCCTGGTTTTTAGACTACCTATGAGGAATTGAAACCAATCCTCCTTCTTTAGACAAATAAAAAAACCCAAAACGTTTTTAGACTACCTATGAGGAATTGAAACATAACCTTCCTCCTGCCTTTTGTAATTCACTTCATTTGTTTTTAGACTACCTATGAGGAATTGAAACATACGTATCATAGATGATTATTGCAGGAATCACTAAGTTTTTAGACTACCTATGAGGAATTGAAACTGCGGAAGAAAAAGGATTAGCCCCGTCCGAAATGGGTTTTTAGACTACCTATGAGGAATTGAAACAGTTATTCCGCACACTTTAACTTGTACATTTTTGTGTTTTTAGACTACCTATGAGGAATTGAAACCAAATGTTGAAATACGAGAAATCACAGACGAAGAAATGTTTTTAGACTACCTATGAGGAATTGAAACTCTCCTGCAATGAAAGAAACTGAACGGCTTCTAAGGTTTTTAGACTACCTATGAGGAATTGAAACCCATCCTTATCCCCTCACGTATCCGCGATCTAACAAGTTTTTAGACTACCTATGAGGAATTGAAACCCTAATCCTAACAATGGGGAGGGGGTAGGCAATCTGTTTTTAGACTACCTATGAGGAATTGAAACACTAAGTTTCTAAATGCACCTTTGGCAAACTTTTCGTTTTTAGACTACCTATGAGGAATTGAAACTTTCTTGTGCTACGAGATGAAGCACCAGTAAAACAAAGTTTTTAGACTACCTATGAGGAATTGAAACCTACAAACATTTGTTCTGTTTTTAGTGTAAAAGAAGTTTTTAGACTACCTATGAGGAATTGAAACGAAGAAAAGGAGGGTTAACTTATGTATGTAGTGACAGGTTTTTAGACTACCTATGAGGAATTGAAACAAGTTATAAAACAAGTGTTCGTATCCACAGGTAGCGTTTTTAGACTACCTATGAGGAATTGAAACACGACATATCTAGGTCATATAAAAAAACACTAGCCAGTTTTTAGACTACCTATGAGGAATTGAAACATAGAAAAGTATGCTGCAGGGACATATAACAGTAAAGTTTTTAGACTACCTATGAGGAATTGAAACTTGCTTTTTGGTTTGGAATGAGACCTTCTGTGTCACGTTTTTAGACTACCTATGAGGAATTGAAACTTCCTCCTTTTAATTTGTGAAGTGAAACTTTCACATGTTTTTAGACTACCTATGAGGAATTGAAACGCTTTATATCCTGCTTTCTTGTAAGCTTCTGTTGCATTCGTTTTTAGACTACCTATGAGGAATTGAAACCGAGCCATGTACCCTCAGATTTTCGGACCAAACCACGTGTTTTTAGACTACCTATGAGGAATTGAAACAAAGTGTCTTTTCATCAAAATGCGGACTACCTATATGGTTTTTAGACTACCTATGAGGAATTGAAACCCCAGCTGTTTATGCTCCTGGGTGGGTTGTAGCTGTGTTTTTAGACTACCTATGAGGAATTGAAACCTTTTCTAAGTGCGACTGCATTTGCGCTTGGATCCTTCGTTTTTAGACTACCTATGAGGAATTGAAACTTGATCGGCAAACTTCACGCTTCTGCAACATATGAAGTTTTTAGACTACCTATGAGGAATTGAAACAAGAATTAAAATGGATAATTCAAAACATAGACCAAGTTTTTAGACTACCTATGAGGAATTGAAACCTGATTCGGGGATAACCTCGTATAAATCAAAGTGTCGTTTTTAGACTACCTATGAGGAATTGAAACTACTTTGAGGCGACTGCTGCTCTTCTAAATTCTTCGTTTTTAGACTACCTATGAGGAATTGAAACGCAACTCCAAGTGGAGCAACTTATACTGGTAAGTCTAGTTTTTAGACTACCTATGAGGAATTGAAACGCCGACATCTTACTGTTCCCCAAACGTCCGTACCAGTTTTTAGACTACCTATGAGGAATTGAAACCGGGCAACCATGAACAAAGAATATACCAGCGTACTGGGTTTTTAGACTACCTATGAGGAATTGAAACTGACGATTTGACCAAAGTTAAACTTGAGGAATTTTTAGTTTTTAGACTACCTATGAGGAATTGAAACCTGTAGAATCGGCTACAGCAGTGCTAATCAACGTTTGTTTTTAGACTACCTATGAGGAATTGAAACCATGCAACACCTGGTGACGTTATTGATTATGAGTTCGGTTTTTAGACTACCTATGAGGAATTGAAACGCTACAACAAACGGAACAGGTGCAGAAAAAGAAGGTCGTTTTTAGACTACCTATGAGGAATTGAAACACGAACAAACAGCGCTGTATTCAAGTGCTGTTTTTGCGTTTTTAGACTACCTATGAGGAATTGAAACCTTCCGGAGATTCTTTCATGGTGACTCCAGTCAGGAGGTTTTTAGACTACCTATGAGGAATTGAAACTTTTTGGCATCAGGATTCACCTCCAAACAGAGTATTGGTTTTTAGACTACCTATGAGGAATTGAAACTTTGGATTGAATATTTATTTAATGTGATTGGATCAGGTTTTTAGACTACCTATGAGGAATTGAAACTCTAATCAGGATGTAGTCACGGGATTCTATTTCAGGTTTTTAGACTACCTATGAGGAATTGAAACACAAAAGAATCAATTACATCAGAAGCCATAATAACTCGTTTTTAGACTACCTATGAGGAATTGAAACGATGGACTCTCAAATGGTACATTATCGTTTACATAGGTTTTTAGACTACCTATGAGGAATTGAAACAGGAAACAAGGGAAAAATAAATTAGAAGCATACTATGTTTTTAGACTACCTATGAGGAATTGAAACTTTTCATCGTAATCGGGCTGGTATTGGTACTTATGGGTTTTTAGACTACCTATGAGGAATTGAAACTCCCAATTTCTCAAAAACTCGGAACCGTGTTGAAGAGTTTTTAGACTACCTATGAGGAATTGAAACTCAAAAAACTAGCTAATGTAATGAAGCAAGTAAAATAGTTTTTAGACTACCTATGAGGAATTGAAACTTTGGTAAATAGTGTCGAATCATATACCCATCAGATGTTTTTAGACTACCTATGAGGAATTGAAACAAAAAATCATAGAACTGGATAAGCGGACAAAAGAAGGTTTTTAGACTACCTATGAGGAATTGAAACTCATTAAATACGTGATAGTAAAAACCACCTACTATGTTTTTAGACTACCTATGAGGAATTGAAACCAGATATACCTTGTAATGCTTCTAATGCTTCCCGCGGTTTTTAGACTACCTATGAGGAATTGAAACCTTTCTAAGTTTGAACAACTGAACATGATCTCATGAGTTTTTAGACTACCTATGAGGAATTGAAACCAATGATGAATCAGATAGGATTGAATTTACTACGAGTTTTTAGACTACCTATGAGGAATTGAAACTTTTACCTAGGGCAATGACACATATTCAAATTAAAAAGTTTTTAGACTACCTATGAGGAATTGAAACCCTCGCGCAGCGGGTAGGTGAAGCGTCGTGATTGAGTTTTTAGACTACCTATGAGGAATTGAAACTCAGAAGACGAGGTATAGGATTCCTCGTCTGGGAAGGTTTTTAGACTACCTATGAGGAATTGAAACAACAATTCCAAAGGAACTTCTTGGTGGTTTGAATAAGTTTTTAGACTACCTATGAGGAATTGAAACATTCCCGTAGCGATTTGTTTAGTTCTTGCCATCCCGTTTTTAGACTACCTATGAGGAATTGAAACAAATATCTGTATGGATTTTTGATTTTAATCCCGTCTAGTTTTTAGACTACCTATGAGGAATTGAAACCCTAATTCATCCGCTAGTTTTAACAACGCTTCCTTGGTTTTTAGACTACCTATGAGGAATTGAAACTCTTTTTCGCCAATTGCGATGGTATATCATCACTTAAGTTTTTAGACTACCTATGAGGATACAGCAAGAGAACCTATTAAGTTATCTGATGCATGCAGTAACTAGACTCGACTAAAGATCCCAATACCTTTTCATATGATCAGCCATTCCCTCTTTTTTGATTCAGTAACTTAACTTCATAACTATCCTCAATAGAAAATATCTTTCCAATCAAATATTTAAGCACTAAAATAAGCCCTATGACCTACAAACCTAAGCAGGATTCTAAGCCCTTATATCGAATCTATTATATTGGTAAATTGATAGATTCGATGACATCACTGCTTAGGAGGTTTATATGCAAAAGAAGCGATTCTCTTTTTTCCTTATCCTAGTTTTATTCCTTCCTATCTTATTCATGAATAGTCCTATCACTTATGCTAGTAGTGGAGAAGAGGTAGGAGAGATCCCAATTGTAAAAGTGGAAATCACCAATACCGATGCAACGAAGCAAAAGATGCCTGTAGACACGATAGGTTTTGCTCTTAGAGGAAAATACTTTGTAGAAGGAACGATCCTTGAATTAGAAGATAAAGATGATCAAGGATTGATTCATTATGATGTGGTGATGGAAAACAATAAATTATTTATCAAAAAAAGAGGGGAAACGATTAGCGATCCATTAGATACGATTCGCTTAATACCAATTCCATCAACGGATAGCGAGTCTTTTCCTTTGGTTGATGTGGTTCGCTATTGGCAAGGGATCAAATACGATGTCAACCAATATCGGAACATCATGGAGTTTCGAATCGATCTTGTGAGTAACCCAACATCGCTTCCAACACCAACGATTAAAATGATCAATGAATTAAATATTGAGGATTATTTAAAAGGTGTGGTTCCGATTGAAATGAGTCCTTCATGGGAATTAGAAAGTTTAAAAGCCCAAGCAGTCGCAGCAAGAACTTTTGCCATGAAATATTCCAATCAAGTGATTGATGATACGACAAGATACCAAGCATATACTGGTGTTTACAGCCGTGGGTTTAGAGAGGGAGATCGTTCTAACCAAGCAGTAGGGGAAACAGCAGGACAAGTTCTCACATATAACAATTCACTCATTGCCGCACAATATTCTGCTTCAAATGGGGGATATACTGAATCAGCAGAAAACGTTTGGGGTAGTTCATATCCCTATTTAGTATCAAAGGTTGACCCTTATGATAAGAAATATGCAGAGCTTTACGACTCAAGAAATGCTTATCATGGTTGGCAAGTGACCTATACAAAATCAGAGATTGAAAATCGACTACGAAACAAAAATAAAGACATCGGCTCTTTAGAAAGTTTAGAAATCATCAATAAAGCTCCTTCTGGCAGAGTACTAGATCTGAGATTTATTGGAACAAATGGTATCTATGATACCTCGATTGATGAAAATGATAGGAATAAAGATTCAAAAGACTATTTAAGATCTCTTCTATCATTAAAGAGTCAACTGTTCACGATCTCAAGTTCGACTGCGCCAGTCTTTGTTCAATCAGCTACACAGGTAACGTTAATGGAGCCATCCAACCTCTATGTAAAAAGTACATCAAATACACAAAAATTAGGCCGAAACGGGAAGCCAATCTCGGTTTTAGGGGCGACAAAAGCGACAAAATTAGAGCAAACGGCCTATACCTTTACTGGGGATGGTTATGGACATGGGGTAGGGATGAGCCAAATTGGTGCAAGACAAATGGCTAAAGATGGAAAAACCTATCAAGAGATTCTCCAATTTTATTATCCAGGAGCAACTCTTACAAAAAATTATAACCAGTGAGAAAGTACCAAATTAAATATAAAGAATAAAAAAGACGTGAAAACCTTATTGGTCAGCACGTCTTTCTTATGATCGGCTTATAGTTTATTCAGCTGTGTTTAAAATATTTAAAATTTCTTCTGGCGTATTAGCTGTCATCAACTGATTTCTAAACTCTTCGTGAATCAGTTTACGAGAAATAGCAGCTAAGATTTGTAAATGCTCATTTCCCGCACTTTCTTCTGGGACTGCGATAAGGAATACCATCGTTACTGGATTTCCATCAAGGGATTCCCACTCAACAGGTTGAGCTAATCTGGCAAAGCCAAGACCTGGCTTTTTAACACCATTTGATTTTCCATGAGGGATGGCCACGCCAAAACCAATTCCAGTAGAGCCTTGCTTTTCACGGTTCAGAACTGCCTCAGTATAGGTTTGAATGTCAGATAGAAAGCCTGCACTGTTCATAAGTTCCGTCATTTTCTTGATACTATCTTCTTTTGATATAGCTTGTAGATTTAACTTAATCGTTTCTTCCTTTAATAGGGTAGATAAATTCATGTTGCTTAACCTCCAAGTCGTTTCTATGTTTTTATTTAACTTTTCCTTATTCTTTAGCTTTTTTTAGTATATTAACCACAATCGCTGTAACCACAGTACCTGCAATAATGGCCACAGTGTACATCAGAAGATTTCCAACTGCATGTGGAATAGGTAGAACAAAGATTCCTCCATGTGGTGCGCGTAATGTAGCTCCGAATAACATGGATAAAGCTCCTGTTACTGCAGAACCAGCTACAATAGATGGAATCACACGTAATGGGTCAGCGGCCGCAAATGGAATGGCACCTTCTGTGATAAAAGAGATCCCTAGCACAGCAGCAGCTTTACCAGCTTCTCTTTCTTCAACCGTATATTTTTTTGGTGCAAGACGTGTAGCTAACCAAAGACCTAATGGTGGAGTCATTCCAGCAGCCATAACTGCGGCCATTGGTTCAAAAACATTACTTCCAAGTAATCCAACAGCAAAGGTATAAGCAGCTTTATTTAGTGGACCACCCATATCAAAGGCCATCATTGCACCTAAAATCAAACCAAGAAATATTCTATTCGTACCACTTAATCCTGTAAGCCAATTGGTCAAGCCATCCATCACAGTCTTTACTGGTGTTCCGATAACAAATACCATCAATAATCCAACAATTAAAGTAGAAAGGAAAGGAATAATTAAGATTGGGATAAGACCTGCAAAGTTTTTAGGCAACTTAATAGAGTTTTTTAACCACTTAGCCACATAACCGGCTAGAAAACCAGCAACAATTCCACCTAAAAATCCAGAACCAATTTTGCTAGCTAACATACCACCAATAAGTCCAGGAGTTAAACCAGGTTTATCCGCAATGGAAAATGCAATGAATCCGGCAAGGACAGGAACCATTAGAGCAAAGGCAGAGCCTCCACCGATATCCATCAACGCTTTAGCGATTGGATTATAAGCAGGATCGTTAGGATCAAATGCTTTAATACCGAAGATAAATGAGATAGCTATCAGAAGTCCTCCGGCAACAACAAGTGGAATCATATAAGATACGCCATTCATTAGGTGTTTATATGCTCCAGTACGTTGAGAACTTCTCTCCGCTTTTATTTGTTGTACCTTCTCAGTATAACTAGTTTTGTTCGTAGGTTGTAGTGACAACGCTTTCTCAATTAGGCTGTTAGGATTTTTAATCGCTTCAGCCACACCTACTTTAATCACATTTTTTCCTTCAAATCGTGCTTCATCTACATCCGTATCGGCTGCGAGAATAATTGCATGTGCTTCAGCAATTTCTTGTTCAGTTAAACCATTTTCGACACCAACTGCCCCTCTTGTTTCTACTTTAAAATCCAGACCTTTTTCTTTTGCTGCTTTTTGCAAACTTTCAGCTGCCATATAGGTATGGGCAATACCTGTTGGACAAGCTGTTACTGCTAGAATTTTCTTAGACATATAAATCCTCCTCTTAATTTTTAATCATTTTATTTAAATTAGACGATTTACTTCGATTGATGGATTGGACTATTTCCTCCAAAGTACAAACTTGTGTACCTTCTTTAGATGCAGTAATCGTTCCAGCAGTTGTGGCTAGTAAACCGGTTTCCTCTAAACTTTTATTTTGCAACAGTGAATATGCAAGGGTAGCAACCATTGAGTCACCGGCACCTACAGTGCTTTTCGGTGTAATTGAAAATGGGGTAATATGATAGGCTTCTTTTGCATTTAAAATAATTGCACCCTGTTCACCCATTGAAATCATCACCAATGAAATACCTGATTCAATGATTTCCTTTCCTGCTGAAAGTATCTTTTGTTGGTGATCTAATGTCTGACCTAATAATTGTTCTAATTCATAAAGATTTGGTTTGATCGCAAACGGTTTCGCTTTGATCCCTTCTTGTAAGGCAGGTCCATCCGCATCTAAAATCGTTTTCGCTCCTTTTTTATTGGTCATATCTATAAGTTCTTGATAAATGGATGTAGGAGCATTGACTGGTAGGCTCCCGCCAAAAATAACAACAGAATGAGGAGTGATTCTTTGAGACAATTGCTGTTTAAAAAGCTCTATTTCTTGATTAGATATGCTAAATCCAGGTTCATTGATTTCTGTTGTCACATTTGCATCTTCGTCTACGATTTTTAAATTGGTTCTGGTTTCACCATTTACCTCTACAAAGTGGTTAGGGATTGCTAATTGATTTAGTTGCCCGATTAGTTGTTTTCCTGTTTGACCAGCAATAAAACCTGTTGCTAATACATCTACATGAAAAGTTTTTAAGACCTTTGCCGCGTTAATTCCTTTCCCACCAGGATCGATACGTATTTCCTTTGTTCGATTTAAGCCTCCAATTTCAAGTTGATCGAGGGTAATCGTTTTATCTAAGGCGGGATTTAAGGTGACTGTAATAATGGTTTGATTCATGATTTCCCTCCTATGTTGATACAAGATAGAGATCGACTCCCAGATCATTTAATTGCTTGACGACGCTTTCAGAAATCCCATCATCGATTACATATTTATCGATTTCCTGAAGGTCTGCAACCTTTGCAAAGGCAACCTTTCCAATTTTACTATGATCTGTAAGTAGTATCACTTGTTTTGCTGATTGAATCATCCTTCTTTTCGTAGCGGCTTCAAGTAAGTTTGGAGTTGTGATTCCTTCTTTTAGATCGATTCCATTTGTTGCGATAAAGGCCTTATCCACTTTAATCATACTTAAGGATTGTTCTGCAAAAGGGCCAACTAATGCTAAAGTTTCTTTTCTTAAAGAGCCACCAATGATGATTACTTCAATTCCTTTTATATCTTGCAGTTCTTGAGCAAAAACAAGGGAATTCGTAACAACAGTCAATCTGTTAAATCTTTTTAATTCTTTAACCAAATAATAGATGGTTGTGCCTGAATCAAGTAAGATCGTATCTCCTTCTTCAATGAAATCAGTAGCCTTTTTAGCAATCATTTCTTTTTCCTTACTATAACGATCTTCTTTTTCTTGAAAGGTAGGTTCAAAATTGACCCCTTCAATCGGAATTGCACCACCATGAGTTCTTTTGATTAGCTTTTCATCCTCTAGTTCTTTAAGGTCCCTACGTACCGTCGACTCTGATACTTGAAAAAGTTCGGCTAATTCTGGAACAGAGGCTCTAGCGTATTTTTGCACATATTCTAATATCTTGGTTTTTCGTTCTTCACTAAACAAGAAAATAGCTCCCTCCTTTCAACATTAATATGACTGTTTATGAATGCTTGCAAGCGTTTTACATTAAAAATATGACTGTTTGTTTTTGTTTATGCTTATTTATGATTATATTATGTTAGTTTTATCTATGCAAGAGGGTAAGAAGAAGCAAAATGTAAGAATGGTGTTGTCAAAAACAACAAGGATTGCTATAGTAGATACCGTTGAATAGCTTGGGTATATAGACCAATCCAGTTTGAAATACTAGTACATAATGTGGATCATAGATAAAGGATGAACTTGAATAATGAATATTGAATTATTTGACTTTTACTTGCCAGAAGAGCTGATTGCTCAAACCCCACTAAAGAATCGAGCAGAATCTAAGATGCTTACTTTGAATCGAAAAACAGGGGAGATTAGGCATCATCATTTCAAAGATATTGTGGACTATTTACAACCGGGGGATACATTAGTGCTTAACGATACTAAAGTACTCCCTGCTCGTTTGTTTGGCATAAAAAAGGAGACTGGGGCTAAAATCGAGGTTCTCTTATTAAAACAGCTAGAGAATGACCGTTGGGAAACCCTTGTTAAACCTGGAAAAAAGCTACGAGTTGGTCATCAGATTATCTTTGGCCATGGCTTATTAACGGGAATCGTTGAGGATATGACAGAGGTAGGGGGAAGAATCATCCGTTTTCAATACCAAGGGGTTTTTAATGAAATCCTAGACCAACTTGGCCAAATGCCGCTTCCTCCCTATATTAAAGAACAATTAGAAGATAAGGATCGCTATCAGACGGTATATGCCAAAAATTTAGGTTCTGCAGCAGCTCCAACAGCAGGCTTGCATTTTACAAAGGAATTGTTAGAACAAATCAAAGAAAAAGGGATTGAAATCCTTTATATTACTTTACATGTTGGTTTAGGAACCTTCCGCCCAGTACAAACAGAGAATATTGAAGAACATCATATGCATTCTGAATTCTATTCTTTATCAGAAGAGGTAGCGGAAAAATTAAATCAAGCTAAGTCAGATGGACGAAGAATCATCGCTGTCGGCACAACCTCGGTACGTACACTAGAAACCGTGATAGACCAAGAATCAAGGCGTTTCATTGCAAAACAGGGTTGGACAGATATTTTTATTTATCCAGGTTATCAATTTAAAGCAATTGATGCGATGATTACGAATTTTCATTTGCCCAAGTCTTCGTTAATCATGTTGGTTAGTGCTTTAGCCGGAAGGGAGCAGGTGATGAAAGCCTACCGTGAGGCAATTCAACACCATTACCGCTTTTTTAGTTTCGGCGATGCCATGTTTATTTATTGAATACAAGGAGAGATATCATGTCGGCAGTTCGCTATGAATTGATCAAAAAAGATAAAAAAACAGGGGCACGTTTAGGGCGTTTACATACACCTCATGGCGTAATAGAGACACCAATCTTTATGCCTGTGGGAACACAAGCGACTGTAAAAGCGATGAGCCCGGAAGAGTTAAAAGAGATGAATGCTCAAATCATTTTGAGCAACACTTATCATTTGTTTTTGCGACCTGGACACGAGATAGTTAAAGAAGCTGGGGGTCTTCATTCTTTTATGAATTGGGATCGCCCAATTTTAACCGATAGTGGTGGATTCCAGGTTTTTAGTTTAAGTGACCTCCGTAACATTACTGAAGAAGGGGTACATTTTCGCAATCATTTAAGTGGGGAAAAACTCTTTATTGGGCCAGAAACTTCGATTGAAATACAAAATGCGCTTGGCTCAGACATTATGATGGCCTTTGATGAGTGTCCACCATATCCAGCGGAACGGGAATATGTCAAGCAATCATTGGAAAGAACCACTCGTTGGGCAGAGCGTTCCCTAAAGGCGCATCAACGGCCAAATGATCAAGCATTATTTGGTATTGTTCAAGGTGGTATGTATAAAGATTTACGTGAACAGAGTGCCAAAGAGATTACTTCTTTAGATTTTCCCGGATATGCTGTTGGTGGGTTAAGTGTAGGGGAACCAAAGGATATGATGTATGAGGTATTGGAATATACCACTTCTTTACTACCAGAGAATAAACCTCGTTACCTGATGGGGGTTGGCGATCCTG
The DNA here is from genome assembly GCF_001748485.2 of Tepidibacillus sp. HK-1. NCBI lineage: Bacteria > Bacillati > Bacillota > Bacilli > Caryophanales > Bacillaceae > Tepidibacillus > Tepidibacillus sp. HK-1. The sequence continues at coordinate 52,457 of NZ_BDGM02000001.1, forward strand.
AATCATTATTTGAAGGGGTTATTCGAGGGATGGATATGTTTGACTGTGTCTTACCTACAAGAATTGCCAGAAATGGAACAACGATGACCAGTCAAGGAAGACTTGTTGTACGTAATGCTAAGTATGCGAGGGATTTTGGGCCAATTGATCCAGTTTGTGGTTGTTATACCTGTCAAAATTATTCAAGAGCATACGTTAGACACCTTTTAAAAGCAGATGAGATTTTTGGATTAAGACTTACTTCATATCATAATTTATACTTTTTATTGGAACTAATGAAAAAAATTCGTGAGGCTATTATGGAAGATCGGCTTTTAGAGTTTAAAGAGGAATTTTTTGAACAATATGGAATAAATGAGTTACGCTCATTCTAAACTTTATGGTATGCTATACTCTAAGGAAAGGAGGGAAAATTCATGAATTTGGCTCAAGAGACAGCAGCCCAAGGTAGCTTATTAGCTACTATATTACCATTGATTCTAATGTTTGTTATTTTTTATTTCTTGTTGATTCGCCCACAACAAAAGCGAACAAAACAAAGAAATGTAATGCTTTCTAACTTAAAGAAAAACGATAAGGTGATTACCATTGGAGGTTTATATGGTACGATCATTGACTTAACTGACGATAAGGTTACCCTTCGCGTAAATGAAAGCACTAAATTAACATTTGATCGTAATGCAATCAATGGTGTAGTTGAAGATAACAAAGAAGAAAATAAGAAATAGACAAAAATACATAAAAAGAGATAGATCTGGTATCCAGAGTCTATCTCTTTTTTAGCATCACATTGGGGCGCTTTTATAGATTTCTTCCTTTATCTTCGCGAAGAGCTAAGTCTTAACTGTTTGCTGGTAGAAAGGTTATCACTAAGAATATAGCCAGTTTGACTAGCGATCATTCCTAATAAAATACCAGCTGTCATATCAGATAACCAGTGAATCCCTAAATAAAAGATAGAGAAAATAATTACTCCCGCACTGAACATGGTAATCTTACCAAGCCATTTACTTTTTGAACGCAAAGCAATTAAAGCAATCGTGACAGAAATCGAAGTGTGTAAGCTTGGAAAATTATTATCGAGACCTGAAAGAGCTCGATATTCGATCTCAAAGTTAGGATATACTTTTGGAATCAAAAACTGAACGTGTGGATCATAATACCATACTTCATAAACTGGGAAAAAGAGATAAAACGGGATAGCGATGATATAGTTTAACATCATTGCATAAATGAGTGAATAAAACGATCTGTCATCATCATGATTTGAATAAACAATAAAAGAAGTAACCATCATTGTTGGAAAGATGATGACATAGAAAAAGGTAAGTAGATAAGTTAACGAATCATTCATAAACCACTGCTGAATAAAATAAACAATATTACCTTCCCACTGATGTATCATTGGGGTAAAATCTGGCACAACTAAATCTTTCTCTATTTTTTGCTCGATTTTGTTGAAATAGAGAATAAGAAATAAGGCCAAAAAATGAAGTAGGTATTTTTTATCAGAAAAAAGTTTCACAAACATATCTTTAAGTGTTCGGTACGGATTTTTTTGTAATAGAACCGATGAAATTATGATGACTAAAATCGCAACGGTTAGAATGATGGTATTCATCGATTGAAACATAGAATCCCCCCTGAAAGAAGAACTCAACTGCCGCTTTGGTTAGTACTCAACTTTAGCAACTTTTTTAATTGTACCATAAACCCTAGTGGAGATATAGTATTCTATGTTTCATTTCAAAAATTTCCCACAGTTACCCTAAACTATTTTTTACTATTTACGCCAAAAATACCACCAAGTGCTCCAAACAAGAAAGCTAAAATGATTAAAACAAGGTTTCTAAGATTGAAGCTTGCATCGAAACCTAAGAAACCAATAATGGCTAAGATCAAACCATAAATTGCTCCTGTAATCCCTCCGTAATACCATCCTCTTGAACCTGCCCTTTTTCCAGAGACAAACCCGCCAAATAATAAACTGATGGCAGTAATTGTATAACTAAAAAGTGATAGATTCGTATCAGATAGAGAAGTAAAATAAAGAAGCAATGCCCAAAATAAAGAAGCGATGATCACAATAGCGTAAGTGTAAACAAGCCCGCTTAAGATTGGATTGGTAATTTTAGGTGTTATGTTTGTCATTGGATTTAATTTCATCCTGATCCCTCCCATTTTTATTAGTTTGTAAATATTATGCTGGGAATTCTAGCATTATGTTGGGTTCTTTAGTATAATATTTCAGTGGTCTTAAAGGGGGATTATCTAATGATTAAGACATATTATTATCATCGTAACGAACAAAAAATGTATCACGATATTGATTTAACTCAGTTGAATCGTTATTTACAATCTGCTGAGAATTTATTATGGATTGATTTGTATGATGTGAAAGCTGAAGAGCTTACCTATATCGGAAAACTGTTTCAATTCCACCCTTTAGCGATTGAGGATTGTTTGCAGATTAGCCCCAGGGCCAAAGTTGACCGCTATGACGATTACTTTTTTTTCGTCTTCCATGCATTAAAATATAATGAAGATAGTGATGATGAAATTTCCACCTTAGAACTGAATGTCTTTTTAGGAGATAACTATGTGGTAACCATTCATAAGAATCCATTAAATCCGATTGGTAAAGTAGCGGCTAGAAGTTTAAATCATTCAGATTATATGAGCAAAGGGCCAGATTATTTGCTATATGCCATTGTAGATGGGATTACAGATGAATATTTTCCTATCCTTGACCGAATTCGTGTTAGAATTGATGAATTAGAAGATGAAATGTATGAACATCGAATGGAAGAAATCACAGAAGAATTTATGGCGTTAAAACGGTCTATTATTTTAATCAGAAAAGTGATTATGCCACAAAAAAGAATTTTTGCTCATCTTAATGGGTTATGGACATTTGAAGTGAATGAAGAGAATATCCCGTACTTTATAGATTTAATTGACCACCTTGAACGAATCGTCGATAGCACTGAAACGTATCGGGATTTGGTGAATAGTGCATTAGATACGTATTATTCTATTGTAAGTGCCAAAACGACGGAGATCATGAGGGTGCTAACGATTATTTCTACCATTATGATGCCATTAACTTTTATTACAGGAATATTTGGGATGAATGTAAAGATTCCTTATGAAGAACATCCACTCTCGATCGTGGTTATTGTTTTAGGAATGATCTTTTTAGCTGTAACCATGTTGTATGCATTTAAAAAGAGAAAATGGTTGTGAGGGTGTAATAATTATCGGATAGTTGGTAAAGACTAAAATTTGAAACTCAGGATAAGAAGGAGTAGCAAATGACAATCTTTACTTCTCTATTTCGAACGCTCTTTATGTATTTTTTTGTATTAGTTGTTTTGAGATTGATGGGAAAAAGAGAAATAGGAAAGCTCTCAATCTTTGATGTCGTCGTTTATATTATGATGGCTGATATCGCGGTTTTGGTGATCGAAGATACAAATAGCTCTATATTAAAGGGAATATTGCCAATTCTTGCTCTAATGGTAACCCAAGTTTTCCTATCTTATATTTCGTTAAAAAGTAAAAGAGTAAGAGATTTGGTTGAAGGGGAACCATCCGTTTTGATAGCGAATGGAAAAATTAGAGATAAAGAAATGGCGAAACAGCGTTATTCCATGGATGATCTCTTGATTCAACTAAGAGAGAAAAATATCAATAATGTAGCAGATGTGGAATTTGCCATTTTAGAGCCGTCGGGGAAATTAACCGTTTTTCCTAAACCAAGTCAATTGCCAGTAACAAAAGAAGACCTGAATATCTCAGGTCAAGATTACTACGGACTTCCTCTTGCTATTATCGAGGATGGAAAAGCGATTAAGACCAATTTGGGAAAAATTAATAAGGATATCAATTGGTTAAAGAAAGAAATTCGTAAACATGGTATCAAAGATATTTCTCAGGTCTTTTTTGCCACCGTTGACCATACAGGTAAATTATTTATTGACTTAAAGGATCAGAAGAATTAAGGCAGGATACGAGCGATTCCAGGGCCAATCCATGGAATACGGGCGATATCCTGTTTTTTTATTACCTTGAATAACAGTAATAGATAAAGATAAGCGATCAGGCTTAAAACAAGTGATAAAATCATACGAATCCCCAAAGGAAATGGGAATTTAGCGTAGGACAGGACTAAATAAGAAATATAACCCATAGCTAAGGAGGATAGGCCAATCGTTAATATCGGCTTTAATTTAATGGTATAGCCAATCAAATGGACAATACAGCGGAAATGAAGAACTGTGACAAGCATCATCCCTAAATTGATCGCCATAGCAACCCCATCAATCCCAAAACGAGGATTTGAGGCTAACACAAAAATTGCAATCGTTTTGGCAATTGCTCCAATAATCGAGTTCTTCATCGACTCTTTTGCCTGATCTAATCCCTGTAACGTAGCTGCTAAGGGGCGTTGAATATATAAGAAGATGGCAAAAGGTGCCATTATTTTCATTAAATGGCCAACCTGTGGGGTTGCAAATAAAAGATTTGCTAACGGATCTGCCATAATAAACATCACAACAGAAGCAGGCAAACCAATCATATATGCGATATTGAGAGCTTGGTGCAACCGTTTATAAACCAAAGACATTTCTTTTCTCGCAGCTGCTTCACTAATCGCTGGAATAAGGGAAAGAGATAAAGAATAAGTGATTACGGTCGGGAAAAATAGGACAAGTAAGGCCATACCTGCTAATTGCCCATATAAAGCAGTAGCCATTGCTGTTGAGATCCCTGCAATTGCTAAACTATGTGAAACAATGCTTGGCTCAATAAAATAGGCAAGAGAACCGATTACCTGACTAGTAGTAACAGGCAGAGCAATACGATTGATTTTGTGATAAATATTTTCGTTTTGATTCAATAAGGGTCGTAATTTCTGTTTTTGAACAGGCCTATTTTCGTTTTTATGAAATTGGTATTGAATGAGCAAGGTAAGAAATCCAGCCATTTCCCCAATCACCATACCAATCATTGCTCCAGCTGAAGCATACTCTACTCCTTTTTCTAATCCGATTAAAGAAAAGATCATCCCAAAAATCATTCTAAAGATCGTTTCGATAATGGTGGACATTGCAGAAGGAATCATATTTTGTTTTCCTTGAAAATAACCTCTTAATACAGATGAAATAGAGATGATTGGTATAATAGGAATTATTATGATTAAAGTATAATAAACTCTCTCATCCGTTAAAAAATATTTTGAAATTAAAGGGATTAGCAAATAAAATAAGAATGAGACAATCAAAGAAATAAGAATCACTAGAGAAAGGGCGATATGAAGAACTTTTTTTACCTTTGCTAAATCTTTTTCAGCCTCAGCTTCAGCAACTAATTTGGATACCGCAATCGGTAGACCTGCTGTGACAATCGTGATCATCATAATAAGTGTGGGAAAGGACATTTGATATAGGCCAATTGCTTCAGGGCCAATCATTCGTGATAAAAAGATTCGATAGATGGTACCAAGTGCACGGGTAATAAGGCCACCTACAACTAGGATCATCGTTCCTTTCACAAAGTTTTGTTTCTTCATCTCTTTCCCTTCTTTCTATGTCTATTTCTTGTCTATAATGATATATGTCCAAAAAGATGGACTCATGACTTCTATATGAAGGAGATGGCGATGAAAACAGAACTTTATATCCTTTTTATCAGTATGTTACCTTTTATTGAGTTACGAGGCTCGATACCAATTGGGATTAGCCTAGGATTGCCCTTTTGGGAGGTATTCTTATTAAGTGTGCTTGGCAATATGATACCAATTCTTCCCCTCTTGATTTTGTTTGAGCCTATTAGTCGGATTTTTATGCGTTTTAACTGGTATCGAAGAATGTATCAATGGAGTTATCGGCGTACCCTAAGAAAAGGGAAAAATAATCTAGATCGCTATGGTGCTTTTGGCTTGTTTATTTTTACTGCCATACCACTACCAACGACAGGTGCTTGGTCTGCCGCATTACTTGCCACTTTTTTAAGAGTTAAGATTTCTTATGCTTTTCCGGCCATTGCTCTTGGTGTTGTATTTGCTGGTTTTATCATGGGAATTGCAAGCAACCTTTTATTGAGCTAGAAAGAATATAGTAGGACAATTCTCTGAACATATCGTATAATGAGAGTGAAAGAATTGGAAGTGTGGTGAAGAAAATTGGAGATGCATGAACTAAATCAGCAAATAGAACAATTGTGCAAAAGCAAAGCAGAAGAATTTGCTTTAATGGGCTATGAACATGTGACAGGTAAAGAGGTATGGGATTGTATTTCAGAGAAGTACAACGGGGAATTACCCCCTATCCATCAATTGGTAAATGATATTTTATCGTTGAAAGTGACTACTTTTATGAATTGGATGACGTTAAATGCTTATAAAGGATTAAATATAAATTAGTCTTTATATAAAGGCATCTTTGGATGCTTTTTAATTTTGTATATTTTTGTAGGTTAATTTATGTTTTCTTGCACCCTTTTCTTGAAAGAATTATAATGTTTTTATTGAGCAAAAAAGGAGGACAACTGTTCATGGTTCGTTGGAGTAAACTAGTCGGACTTATTATCATCATTGCAGCACTTTCCCTAACAATGATCTTCACTACTGGGAACGTATTAAAAAACATTACCTTAGGCTTAGACCTTCAAGGTGGATTTGAAGTATTATATCAAGCAAAGGCTTTAGATGGACAAGAAGTGACTAATAAAGCTTTAAAAGATACGGTTTCTGCCATTGAACGAAGAATCAATGTGCTTGGTGTAACTGAACCTGAGATTGATATTGAGGGTAATGATCGAATTCGTGTTAAATTAGCAGGGGTCACTGACCAAGATAAAGCCCGTAATTTATTAGGTAAACCTGCTAAATTAACCTTTAGAAATGAAAATAATGAAATATTGATGGATGGGAATGATTTAGTTCCAGGTGGTTCAAAAGTGGATGTCAACAAATATGGACAAGCCATTGTAGAATTAAAATTAAAAGATGCAGATAAGTTTGCAAAAATTACATCTGAATATATTGGCAAACCGATTGGTATTTTTCTTGATGAGGATATGATCACCAATCCGACCGTTCAATCTGTGATTTCAAATGGAATAGCAACCATTACCGGACAAAGAACAGTAGAAGAAGCACAGCAGTTGGCTGATTTATTAAATGCCGGAGCTCTTCCTTTAGAGTTGAAAGAGATTCAATCTCAAAGTGTGGGTGCAAGTTTAGGAATGAAAGCTTTACAATTAGCTGTAAAGGCCGGGATCATTGGTTCTATTCTGGTATTGCTCTTTATGATTTTCTATTACCGAATTCCTGGTATTATCGCTAGTTTTTCATTGATTGTATACGTCTATCTGATCCTAGTATTGTTCTGGCAAATGCATGTTACGTTAACACTGCCAGGTATTGCTGCCTTGGTTCTAGGTGTCGGTATGGCGGTTGATGCTAATATCATTACATATGAACGGATCAAAGAAGAATTAAGAAGTGGAAAAAGCTTATTGTCTGCACTTCGTGCCGGTTCACATCGTTCTTTTGCTACGATTTTAGATGCGAACATCACAACAATTATTGCGGCTATTGTTTTATTTTATTTTGGAAGTGGACCAATTCAAGGTTTTGCAGTGACATTGATTGTAAGTATCCTTGTTAGTATGTTGACTGCTGTGTATGGATCAAGATTATTGCTTAATCTCTTCGTAAGATCCAACCTTGTCAATAAAACCTGGTTTTATGGTGTAAAGGAGGAAGAGATAAGTGAACTTTAATATTGATTTCGTTGGGAATAGGAAGAAGTTTTTTATTATCTCTGCATCTTTATTGATCCTAGGTCTTTTATCCTTAGTTGTTTTTGGATTAAATTTAGGCATTGATTTTAAGAGTGGATCCCGTTTAGATGTGAATATTGGTAAGACTTTTGTTGAAAAAGATGTAAGAAATCTTTTTAAAGAAGCGGAAAATAAAGCAAAACAACAAGGAATCAAAGACATCAATTTGACTCCTAGTGTAATCAGAACTGCAGGAGATCAAAATGAAATGGCGATAGCTCGTTTTGACCAAACAATCGATTCTAAAGCTTTACCTGTGATAAAAGAGGTATTTCGTTCAAAATACGGTTCACAAGTGGATATTCAAGAAAGTACTGTAAATCCAACAGTGGGTCGTGAACTAGCGAAAAAAGCGATGTATTCTGTTCTGTTAGCTTCAATCGGAATTATTCTATATGTTTCAATTCGTTTTGAATATCGTTTTGCGATTGCTGCCATTATCGCTTTATTACATGATGCTTTCTTTACGATTTCTATGTTCTCCATTTTAAGAATTGAAGTTGATTTAACCTTTATTGCTGCGATCTTAACTATTGTAGGCTATTCGATCAACGATACCATTGTTATTTTTGACCGAATCAGAGAGAACTTGAAAAATGCTAAGATTAAGAGATTTGAGGATATCGCTGATGTTGTAAATACAGCGATCAATCAAACATTGACTCGTTCAATCAATACAGTACTTACTGTTTTCATTACAGCTTTAGCATTATATATCTTTGGTGGTACTGGCATTAAAAACTTCTCATTTGCCTTACTCATGGGCTTATTAAGTGGTACGTATTCTTCGATCTTTATTGCGTCCCAAATTTGGGTAGTGTGGAAAGCAAGAGATTTAAATAAGAAACGATTAGTTCCTCAAACTGAAGCATAAGAGTTACCGCGGTAAAAGCCGCGGTTTTTTCTTAAAAGATTAAGAAAGTATAACTTTCTTCCATTTGTCATTTAAGGGTTTGTATATTCCATAAGCTGCGACATAGCGTGACTAGCAGCTTTAGCTGTGTAGCACGACTTGTACACTTTGTGTGCCTTCAGAAGTGCCCTTCTCTCCATAATCTTTATTCATAGAAGGGCACGGATGACGGAGCGCGATGGAATATACAAACCTTTTTTACACAATATTTCATTGCCCCACCATTATTTTTCAATTATAATGAAATTCGTCTTAGAAGGGGTGGAAATATGCTTAAACCTAAAAAGCGTTGGCAAATTCAATATGCAGATACAGAAGTTGTAAAAAGCATCGCGATGACTTGTGGTATAAACGAAAAAGTCGCCCAGTTATTAGCGATTAGAGGTATCGACGAAAAACATGCCATGCAATTTCTACAGCCGGATTTAGCAGGACTGTATGATCCCTATTTACTTGATGGAATGAAAAAAGCGGTCGATCGTATTCACTCAGCCATTTTAAAGAATGAAAAAATTTTGATTTATGGTGACTATGATGCAGATGGGGTCACAAGTACAAGCTTGCTTTATAAGACCTTAAAAACCTTAAAAGCAAATTTTGCATATTATATTCCAAATCGATTTACAGAGGGCTATGGTTTAAATAAAGAGGCGTTAAGTCAAGCAGAAAAACAGGGTTTTGCGGTTGTGATTACAGTAGATACGGGAATAAGTGCGATAGAAGGAGCGGCATTTGCCAAAGAAAAAGGGATTGCTTTGATTATCACTGACCATCATGAGCCTCCACCGGTATTACCTGATGCATATGCCGTGATTAACCCTAAAAAGCCAAATGATACATACCCTTTTAAATATTTATCAGGTGTAGGTGTTGCGTTTAAATTAGCACATGCTTTGTTGGGTCGTGTTCCAACAGAATTGATTGATATCGCTGCTATTGGAACCATTGCTGATCTCGTTCCTCTTTATGATGAAAATCGAATTATAGCAAGTCTTGGTTTAAAGCAGATGCGAGAAACAATGCATATTGGCCTTAAAGCGATGTTGGAAGAAACCGGATTAGCAGGAAAAGAAATCACTGCTGGTCATGTTGGCTTCGTCATTGCTCCAAGAATCAATGCTAGTGGACGTTTAGATACGGCAGGACATGCAGTACGGCTTTTTATTTCCGAAAAAGCGGAAGAGGCAACAGAATTGGCTCAATTATTAAATGAAATCAACCAAGAACGGCAGGGAATTGTAGAGCAAATTACGGAAGATGCCTTTCAATTGATTAAACAATCTCAATTAGATCAATATCAAGTGATCGTGGTGGCCAATGAAGGTTGGAACGTAGGCGTGATTGGGATAGTGGCTTCAAGAATTTTAGAAAAATATTACCGGCCTACGATTGTTTTAAGTATTGACCCTGAAACCAAGATGGCTAAGGGGTCAGCACGAAGTATTGAAGGTTATAATATTTACCAAGCCCTAACGACTGTGAAGGATATATTACCTCATTTTGGGGGACACCCAGCAGCGGCAGGGTTATCTATCCATGAGAAAGATATAGCACAATTAAGAACTAGATTACATCAATTAGCAAACGAATGGTTAACAGAGGAGGATTTCATCCCAATTGAAAAAGTGGATGTGACCTGTAAAATAGAGGATATTGATCTGCAATTGGTACAACAATTAGAACGATTAGCTCCATACGGAATTGGTAATCCTACTCCAAAAATCGTCATTGATCAAAGTGAAGTAACTGAGATTACAGTTGTTGGGAAAGAAAAACAACATCTAAAACTGAAGGTTAAGAGCGATGGGAAGACTATAGATGCTTTAGCATTTCACATGGGAGATTTGAAAAAAGAGATTGCCCATTTTTCAAAAATCCAGCTTCTTGGCGAATTATCGATCAACGAATGGAATCAAGAGCAAAAACCACAAATCATTATAAGAGATGTAAATATTCCTCATTTACAAGTATTTGATTGGCGAAATTCTTCATCCCTATCCGATAGACTCTTAGAACTTTCCATCGATAACAATAAAATAATCTTACTGTATGATGAAGATTTAGGAAATGATCTTATTTCTATTAAAGATATGAACAAAATTTCATACCAAAATTGGGATCAAGTAGCTGATTCAAAGACTACTGCACTGGTGCTCGTTCACATGCCACCTTCTCTTTCTGTAATGAGAGAGATATTGAAAAAATATGCTAAGATTGAAAGAATTTATTGCATTTATGGACATAATGATAATAAATTGTTTTCTAAGGCTTTAGACCGAAATCTTTTTAAACAAATCTTTGCAACCTTAAAGCAAAATGAGTTATTAAAAAATCGATTCAAAGCCGAACATTATTTTAACAATTTAGGAATTAGTTCAGAAATATTTCAATTTGTTCTTGATGTTTTTAGCGAATTAGGTTTTATAATAGTAAAGGGTGAACAGATTCATTTCAATCCAAATCCGGAAAGAAAAGAATTAACTCAGTCTGACTTATATCGAAGTTATCTAGAGTTTGAAGAAGTAAAGCAATTATTCTTATATTCTACATCCGAACAGCTTGGAAAATGGTTTGTTAATCTAGAGGATCAATAGAAAATATTTAGGAGGAGTCATCGTGAATTTTAAAAAGTTAATTAGGGTTATTCCAGATTTTCCACAGGAAGGAATTAGCTTCAAAGATATAACAACCCTATTAAAAGATGGGGAAGCCTATCAAGCGGCCATTGATCAATTAGCTGAATTTGCAAGAAAAAGGGAAATTGATTTAATCGCGGGTCCAGAAGCAAGAGGATTTGTGGTAGGAACCCCATTAGCCTATGCATTAGGTGTTGGTTTTGTACCTATTCGTAAATCTGGTAAATTACCTGCTGAAACCATTCAGGCTACCTATGATTTAGAATATGGGAAGGATGCACTAGCTGTTCACAAGGATGCGATTCAACCTGGACAAAAAGTATTGATTGCAGACGATTTATTAGCAACTGGAGGTACTATTGCAACTACCATTAAATTAATCGAACAATTAGGCGGAGAAGTCGTTGGAGCAGCCTTTTTTATTGAATTAAGTTATTTAAATGGAAGGGAAAAACTACCGGGTGTTGACGTTTTCTCCTTAGTCACGTATTAATAGTATAATAAGGATAGGAAAGCCCAACAAAGAATTGTTGGGTTTTTCTTGCAATCGTCATTTAGTTGACCATAGAATAGGTGAATAGATATGGAATTAGAATCGGCAATAGAACAATTGGTTAAAAAAGCAAGTAAATATATGTCTGACAAAGATATTGATCTAATTAAAGATGCCTATTTCTTTGCTAAAAAAGCACATGAAGGTCAAACAAGGCGTTCAGGAGAACCTTATATTATTCATCCAACAAAGGTAGCTGAAATCTTAGTTGATCTTCAATTAGACATGGTAACGGTTATTTCTGGACTTCTTCATGATGTCGTAGAAGATACAGAGGTAACCTTAGAACAAATAACAGAAAGATTTGGCCAAGAAGTTGCAAGATTAGTAGATGGGGTTACTAAATTAGGACGTATTAAATACAAGTCAAAAGAAGAACAACAAGCTGAAAATCATCGAAAAATGTTTGTTGCAATGGCAAAGGATATTCGTGTCATATTGATTAAGTTAGCAGACAGGCTACACAATATGCGGACACTAAAACATCTTCCTGAAGAAAAGCAACGGCGTATTGCAGATGAAACATTAGAAATATTTGCACCTTTAGCTCATCGTTTAGGAATATCTACGATCAAATGGGAACTAGAAGATACCGCATTACGTTATCTAAACCCACAGCAATATTATCGGATTGTCCACCTGATGAAGAAAAAAAGAGCAGAGCGGGAAGATTATCTTAATAAAGTCATCGAGTCCATTCAAAATAAAATGGAAGATGTGGGCATTGAAGCAGAAATCTCTGGAAGACCCAAACACATCTATAGCATTTACCGTAAAATGGTAAAACAAAATAAGCAATTTAATGAGATTTATGATCTGTTAGCCGTACGCGTGATTGTCGAAAGTATTAAGGATTGTTATGCTGTTTTAGGGACGATTCATACGCTATGGAAACCAATGCCTGGCAGATTTAAAGACTATATTGCTATGCCTAAGGCAAACATGTATCAATCCCTGCACACCACTGTCATTGGACCAAAAGGGGAGCCTTTAGAGGTTCAAATTCGTACCTATGAAATGCATCACACTGCTGAATTTGGTATTGCTGCCCATTGGGCTTACAAAGAGGGGAAAATACATTCTGAGCATTCTTTTGAGGACAAGCTTACTTGGTTTAGAGAAATTCTTGAGTACCAGAATGATTACCGGGATGCAAGAGAATTCATGGAGTCCCTAAAGATGGACTTATTCTCTGATGTGGTCTTTGTTTTTACCCCTAAGGGAGATGTGATAGAATTACCTCAAGGTTCAGTACCCTTAGACTTTGCTTATCGCATCCATACTGAAGTTGGAAATCGTTGTATCGGTGCAAAGGTGAATGGAAAGATTGTACCACTTGATCATCAATTAAAAACAGGTGACATTGTAGAAATCCTCACCTCCAAACATAGCTATGGGCCAAGTCAGGATTGGCTAAAGATTGCCCAGTCTTCCCATGCAAGAAGTAAGATAAAGCAATGGTTTAAGAAAGAGAAACGGGAAGAAAATGTAATAAAAGGTCGAGAAAGTATCGAGAGGGAATTAAGAAGACAAGGTTATGACCCGACTCAATACATGACTTCTGATTTATTAAAGGAGATAGCAGCAAAATTTAACTTTAATGACGAAGAAGACATGATGTCGGCTATTGGTTATGGTGGGATTACAGCAGCCCAAATTGTAACTCGTTTAACAGACAAGGGTAAAAAATTAAGTGATGAAGATACGATTAAAAATTTTGATTTACGTCAGCCCACAAATACTGTTAAGAAAAAAATGGCTGCAGGGGTTAAAGTTAAAGGGATCGATAATCTCCTCATACGTTTTTCCCGTTGTTGTAACCCTGTACCAGGTGATGAAATTGTAGGTTTTATTACTAGAGGACGAGGGGTTTCCATCCATCGTAAAGATTGTCCAAATATCCAAATCCCTGAAGATAAAGAACGATTAATAGAGGTTGAATGGGATAATGTTCAAGAACATTCTTATAATGTAGATATTGAAGTGATTGGAATGGATCGTCGAGGCTTGCTCAATGAAGTCTTACAAGCAGTTTCTGAAACAAAAACGAATATGACAGCAGTTACTGGCAAATCAGACAAAAATAAGATGGCTTCTATTTTAATGACCATCTTAATTCATAATACAGAACATTTACATTCTGTGGTAGAGCGGATAAAAAGGGTTAAGGACGTTTATACTGTTCGTAGAATTATGCAATAGCAAACATGCTAGAAGGAGAGTCTTGCTTTGAGAATTGTGGTTCAACGGGCAAAAAAAGCCAAGGTTATCGTAAATCATCAGGTAGTAGGCGCCATTGATTATGGTTTAATGATTTTAGTAGGCGTTACTCATGATGATGGAGAAGAAGATCTTCAATTTATGGCAGATAAAATCGTGAATTTACGTATTTTTGAAGATGAAGAAGGGAAAATGAACTTATCTCTTCTTGATATCAAAGGAAGTGTTTTATCTGTTTCCCAATTTACTTTATATGGAGATGCTAGAAAGGGGCGTCGCCCCAACTTTATGAATGCAGCAAAGCCTGAAATAGCTAGAAAAGTTTACGAACGATTAAATGAACTGATTCGTGAAAAAGGCGTTCATGTTGAAACAGGTGTATTTGGTGAGATGATGGATGTAGAGTTTACGAATGATGGACCAGTGACCATCCTCTTAGAGACCTAAAAATGATCAGGTAGGTAATGTCCCTTAACTTTTTCTATCCTTAGGATTGAATGAAGAAAACTTTGGAGAAACTAAGGATAGAAGATGAGTGGAGGGATTTTCTTGCATCAATCAAAGAAAGAAGTATTAGCAAGACAATGGAACCAGAAGGTTTCTTTAGATTTGTGTGATCAAATTGAAATCGACGAAGCCAAGATGAATGAAATGACTAGAGATATTGAAAAGGATACATCTTCTCGTTTGCACCGTCATTCATGATTAAAAGGTGGGAGAGGCTAGATACATGAAGATCATATGGCAACAAAAAGATCATCCATTTAAAAGAGAGATTGAAATGATTTTTGATTTATTTAAAACGGAAACTGATCAACTCCTCTTTGAAGAAAAGGCTGAGGAAGAAGCTTATCTGGTCAATATAGATGAACAATATGGTAAAGATTTTGTCTTAGTAAAGGGTGAAGTGATAAAAAACCAACAATCCACATCCTATACCTATGAACGAAGCGTTTCTATGAATCTAACAGAAGAAGAAAAGCGAAAGGTCGCAAAACAAGCGGTAAAGCATCTTTGGCTTAAAATCTTAGAAGATATCACAGGTGAAAAACAAGATTGGGGAATTCTTACAGGGATTAGACCAACTAAGCTTTACCATCAATTGCTGCAAGAGATGACAATGGACCAAGTGGATCAATTTCTGGAGAAGGAATATTTATTAAGGCCAAACAAAATCGCTTTGTTAAGAGAGATTGTTCAAAGACAATTGAAAGTAATCCCTGACCTATACGAGATTAATCAGGAAGTCAGCCTTTATATAGGTATCCCGTTTTGCCCAACAAAATGTGCTTACTGTACATTTCCTGCTTATTCAATTAAAGGGAGGAATGGAACGGTTGATGGTTTCCTAAAAGGCTTACATTTAGAGATTGAAAAAATAGGGAAATGGTTAAAAGAATCAAGTCGTAAGGTGACAACCATTTACTTTGGAGGAGGAACACCTACAAGTATAGAAGCCGAACAATTAGATCAAATCTTTGCGCAATTAAATCAATGGATTGATTTAGCAGATCTTCGTGAAATTACTGTTGAGGCAGGTAGACCTGATACGATTACCCTTGATAAAATCAACGTGTTAAACAAATGGAAGGTAGACCGGATCAGTATTAATCCGCAAACATTTACGCAAGAAACATTAGACCTCATTGGCCGCCATCATACAGTAGAAGAAACGATTGATAAATTTCACTTAGCAAGAAAAATGAAGATTGACAATATCAATATGGATTTAATTATTGGTTTACCTGGGGAAAGAACGGAACAACTTCAGTACTCACTTGATCAACTAACAAATTTACAACCGGAATCGATTACTGTTCACACCATGGCTTTTAAAAGAGCTTCTTATTTGACAAAGAATAAAGCAGAATATGATATCATTGATAAAAATGAAATTAGAAAAATGATGGATTTAGCTAGCCGATGGGCAAGAGAACATCATTATCATCCCTATTATTTGTACCGTCAAAAAAATATGCTAGGTAATTTAGAAAACGTAGGATATGCTTTAGAAAACAGAGAAAGCATTTATAACATTCTTATTATGGAAGAAAAACAAACGATTATTGGTTTAGGGTGTGGAGCGGTAAGCAAATTGATGCCGCCAAATTCAAATATACTCATACGGTTCCCAAATCCGAAAGAACCAAAAGTTTATATTGAAACGATTGGAACGCAAATTGACTTAAAGATAGAGAAACTAAATGAAATTTTTCAAGTGGTAGCTTGACATTCCTTATTTAGCAAAGTATGATAAAGATCGATAATAATACATGATGATTATATAACATGTGACATATGATTTAATAAGGATCCTGTGAAGGGAAGAGTAGTTAGGAAACGGATAGCCAGAGAGGGGATGAATAGGCTGAGATCATCTCTCTATTACGACCTAAGGAAAGACATCCTAGAGGACTCTTGGTGAAAATGTTTGGAAGTAACCAAGTAGCGTTTACCAACGTTAATGGGAATGAAGTGGGATTTTATCCAAAAAGGGTGGTACCACGGGTGATCTTCGTATCTCTCGTCCCTGATGAAAGAAAAACATCAGGAGAGGGATTTTTTTTATTGGTTTCAATCTTTTCATTCAGGAAAATATAAACAAGAATTTTGTAAGGAGGAGCGTTATGAAGTTTCATGTTCCAAGAGGTACAGCTGATGTTTTACCTGGAGAAACAGAATTGTGGACATATGTCGAACAAAAATCAAAAGATATTTACAAGCGCTACAATTATAAGGAGATTAAGACTCCCATTTTTGAGCATACTGAGTTATTTCAACGTGGTGTTGGGGAGACAACAGATATTGTTGAAAAAGAGATGTATACTTTTAAAGATCGAGGGGATCGTAGTTTAACCTTACGCCCAGAAGGAACAGCTTCTGTTGTTCGTTCCTTTGTGGAAAACAAACTTTTTGCAAATCCAGATCCTACTAAACTTTACTATATTGGACCGATGTTTCGCTATGAAAGGCCTCAGTCAGGAAGAACACGCCAATTTACACAAATCGGTGTTGAGGTATTAGGAAGTAGTGATCCAAGTATTGATGCAGAAGTGATTTCGATGGCGATGCGTCAGTTTGAAGATATGGGGCTTAATGAACTTCGCTTAGAAATCAATAGTGTAGGTTGTTCAGTCTGTCGCCCAGTCTATAGAGAAAAGCTTGTGAACCATTTACATGGAGTTGAAGATCATTTATGTAAAGATTGTCAGTCGAGAATCGACCGCAACCCAATGAGGGTGTTAGATTGTAAAAATGAAACCTGTAAAGCAGTCACAGAAGATGCACCGACGATCGATCAGTATTTATGTGAAGATTGTAGAATTCATCATCATAAAGTGAAAGAATACTTAGATCAGATGGGAATCCAATATGTGGAGAATCCAAGATTAGTACGTGGTTTAGATTACTACACACAAACGGCTTTTGAAATCATGTCAGAAGGTATTGGAGCTGTAGGAACCCTGTGTGGAGGTGGCCGTTACAATAGGCTTGTAGCTGAAATTGGCGGTGATGATGTTCCTGGTATTGGTTATGCCTTTTCCATGGAGAGAATCACCCTGGCATTGAAATCAAAAGAAGTGGCATTAGATCTTGATCAAGGAATCGATGTTTATCTTGTCACTCTAGGGGAAAATGTACAAGCTGTTAGCATGAAGATTTTAGATGAATTACGTGAAAAAGGAATCTCTGCAGAAAAAGACTATCTAAGTCGAAAAATGAAAGCTCAAATGAAAGCAGCTGATCGACTACAAGCAAAATTAGTCTTGATTTTGGGGGATGATGAGTTAAATCAAAATAAAATTGTTGTCCGCAATATGAAAACAGGGGATCAAGAGGAAGTATCTTTATCAACGATTGTTGAGATAGTTAAAAGTAAACTTAAAGAGGAATAGGAGGAAAGAAAGATGTTACTACAAAGAACTCATCAGTGTGGAACACTTAATACAGAACATATAGGTGAAGAAGTTGTATTAAGTGGTTGGGTTCAAAAAAGGCGTGACCTTGGGGGACTCATTTTTATCGATTTAAGGGATCGAAGTGGAATTGTTCAATTGATCTTCAATCCAGAAGCTTCAAAAGATGCTCATGAGATTGCGGATAAAGCAAGAAACGAATATGTTATTGCTGTAAAAGGGATGGTTGTTAAAAGGGATGAAGCAACGATTAACCCAAATATAGCGACAGGAGAAATAGAAATTGATGTAAAAGAGATCCAAATTATTAATGAAGCAAAGAATCCACCCTTTTTCATTCAAGATCATATAGATATTGATGAGACTTTGCGTCTAAAATATCGTTACCTTGATTTAAGGCGAAATGAAATGCAAAAAACACTGATATTGCGCCATCAAGCTATGATCTTTATTCGTAATTTTTTGGATAAACATGGCTTTCTAGATATTGAGACACCGATGCTTACCAAGAGTACACCAGAGGGTGCAAGAGACTATCTTGTTGCCAGTCGAAAACATCCAGGTCATTTTTTTGCCTTGCCCCAATCCCCACAGTTATATAAGCAACTTTTAATGGTGTCTGGTTTTGAACGATACTATCAAATTACACGTTGCTTTAGAGATGAGGATTTGCGTGCAGACCGACAACCTGAATTTACACAAGTGGATATTGAGATGTCCTTTATGCCGTTACAAGAATTTCAAGATCTTATGGAAGAAATGATGGTTGGCTTATTCCAAGAAACCATCGGCTACAAAGTTGAGCGTCCTTTTTTACGCATGACTTACCAGGAAGCCATGGATCGATATGGTTCAGATAAGCCAGATATTCGCTTTGGTTTAGAATTAAAAGACATATCTGAGGTCTTAAAAGATAGCGAGTTTAAAGTATTCAAAAATACGATTGAAAACGGGGGGCAAATTAAAGCGATCAATGCAAAGGGTTGTGCTCATTATAGTAGAAAAGAGATTGATCAATTAACAGAATTTGTTACTCGTTATGGTGCTAAGGGTCTTGCTTGGCTTGCTTTTAAAGAGGGTGAGGTCAAAGGCTCGATTGCTAAATTTGTGACAGAAGAAGAATTAAAACAAATGAAAGCAATCCTTGAAGTAGAAAATGGCGACTTACTACTCTTTGTTGCCGATCAAAAGAAAGTGGTGGCGGATGCATTAGGAAATCTGCGTCTTAAATTAGGTAAAGATTTAAACTTAATTCCTCATGATGTTTATCAATTTTTATGGGTGACTGATTTTCCTCTACTTGCTTATGATGACGAAGAAGGAAGATACGTAGCAGAGCATCATCCATTTACCATGCCAAAAACCGAAGATATTCCATTGTTAGATTCAGACCCAGCTAAGGTAAGAGCACAAGCTTATGATATGGTGTTGAATGGGTACGAATTAGGTGGAGGAAGTATGAGGATTTATAAAAAGGAGATCCAAGAGAAGATGTTTCAGACTTTAGGATTCTCCAAAGAAGAGACTTGGGAAAAATTTGGCTTTTTATTGGAAGCTTTTGAATATGGAACTCCACCCCATGGAGGAATTGCCTTTGGGTTAGACCGAATCATTATGCTTCTAGCCAAACGAAGCAATCTGAGAGATACCATTGCCTTTCCAAAGACAGCTGGAGCCAATTGCTTATTAACAGGTGCCCCAACTCTAGTTGATAGAAAACAGCTAAATGAGCTTCATTTACAGATTGAAAAAGATGGCCAAGAATAGACAAGTTAGATTGGTAAAGATTTTGTAACAAAGCCCACTTGATTTTCGGCTTATCCATATGGTAACATAAAATTACAAGTTAACAATAAGAGCCCTAAGTTGTACGTGAAGTACCGACAGTTTTGAGCCAACACCTTTTTTACGGGAGTTCGGGTTCTTTGGTGGATAAGAAGCCATGATTTATCTTGGACCTATGAAATCAAAGACAGGACACCCACCTGCGAGAGCAGGTTCAAAACCTAGGAAACACGGCATACCCGGGGCTCTTTTTTTTGCTTTTTCTTCAAAAAAAGGCATGGATGACGGAGATTGTTGTAATATACATTTCATCTGAATTTACATAGTATCAAATTGATAAATTAAATGAAAAAGATTAATGAATATAACGAATTTGAGAAAGGAAATCGTTCATGTTACATGCGTTTTCAAGGTTAGAATTAGCAATTGGATCAGAAAATCTTCAAATTCTGAAAAATAGTACTGTGGTCGTATTAGGAGTTGGTGGGGTAGGTTCTTATGCTGCAGAGGCATTAGCTCGCTCAGCTATTGGAAAAATTATTCTAGTTGATAAGGATGTTGTCGATATCACCAATATCAATCGACAAATCCATGCTTTAACTTCCACTGTAGGAATGTCAAAGGTAGAGCTGATGGTAACAAGAATCAAAGAGATCAACCCTGACTGTGAAGTGATTCCTTTACATATGTTTTACAATGAAGAAACTGCAGAGGAGATTTTTTCTCATCAGCCTGATTACATCGTTGATGCGATCGATACGATGACATGTAAGATCCAAGTTATTCTTGAAAGTAAAAAAAGAAATGTCCCTATTATTTCCTCCATGGGTGCTGCCAATAAAATGGATCCTACCCAGTTTGTCGTTACAGATATCTCCAAAACACATACTGATCCAGTTGCTAGAGTAATTCGACAACAGCTAAAAAAACATGGAATTCACAAAGGAGTACAAGTGGTTTTTTCTCCAGAAAAACCAATCGCACTTCAAGAAGATCTTTATCAAGTGGTCGGCAAAAAAACAAGTGAAATTCGCAAAGAAAAAAGACCTCCAGCCAGCAACGCATTTGTTCCACCAGTTGCGGGTATGATTTTAGCTAGTGTGGTTGTGCGTGAACTTATTCAATCATAAAAATAAAGGAATTAAGCGATTTTTGCTTAATTCCTTTATTTTTTATCTGTCAAAATTTAAAATTTTTAAAATATGAATTTTTTTGAATTTTGTTATTTAAATTTTTATTATCATGTGGTATGTTATTAAATAAAAAATTATTGAAGCTTCATATACCAAAATTAAATAAAAGGGGGCATTAGCTTGAAGCCTTTGATTGGAATCACTTCATCCAAAATCTCTATTCAAGCACCTTATGCAGGAGCCTATGTAGCAGATGGGTATTTTACAGGAGTTGCAAAGTTTGGTGGAATCCCAATTATCCTTCCTTTAGTGGAAGAAGAAGAGGTTTGGAAGGAAATAATTCAGCGTGTAGATGGAGTTATTTTTACGGGCGGTTCCGACATCCATCCACAGTTCTATGGTGAAGGATTACATCCAAAAATTGGAGAGATTTATCCATTTCGTGACCGAATAGAAATTATGACAGCTCAATATGCGATGAAAATTGATAAACCAATTTTAGGCATTTGTCGGGGGATTCAATTATTGAACGTGGCAAAAGGCGGGACACTCTATCAAGATATCAATGGGCAGCTTGATGATAAGTTTTTACATATGCAGACTGCTCCAAGATATGAAGCTACTCATTACGTTAATATTGAAAAAAGTAGTAAGCTTTTTGAAATGGTAGGTGTTGAACGGGTTTTTACGAATAGTTTTCATCATCAAGCAATTAAAGATTTAGCTTTGGGTTTTAGAAAAGTAGCGGAATCAGATGATGGAATCATTGAAGCCTTTGAAAGTACGGAACACACCTTTGTAATGGGGGTTCAATTCCATCCAGAAATGATGTGGCATCAGGATCAAACAATGGCCAAAATAGGCCAATATTTTATAGATTTTGTAACCCATTTTAACCAAAAAACACTATAATTATTGTCATTTAGCCAATCCCAGCCCCTATAATCATTAAAAAATGGTTGAAATAGGTGAAAAATTATTGTATTATTATATCCAACTATATTAAATTTTCAGAAAATTATTACTACCTTTATTGCTTCATCAAAGAGAAATAAGAATACGGAGAAACATTAAAAAAATTTGAAGGGGGAAACGCAAATGAACTTAAAGAAAACTTTAGTCCTTTCAGTCATTCTCATTCTTACATTATCTATTGCATTAATTGGTTGCTCAAGCAAAACAAGTGCACCAAAAGAAGAAAGCCAAAATGTAAAGGAGTCAACAGCTAAAGAAGGTAATGATATTACCATAGCTGTTGCCGATAATTTTATTAGTTTGGATCCACATGATACTAATGATACGTTGTCATTTTCTGCTGAGAAAACCATGCTTGAAGGCTTAATTGGCTTTGATAAAGATATGAAAATGGTACCCGTTCTTGCGGATAAATGGGTAGCAAGTGAGGATGCGAAAGAATTCACCTTCTTCCTTAAAAAAGGGATTAGTTTCCATGATGGAACTTCGTTCAATGCGGAAGCTGTAAAGACAAATATTGATCGTTTGGCGGATCCAAACAGTAAATTAAAAAGACATAGCTTATTTGCATTAGTTGATAAAACTGAAGTTGTTGATGAATATACCGTTAAAGTAACATTAAAAGAACCTTTTGGAGCAATGTTAAATAACTTCGCCCATCCAGCAGCAATGATGATTAGTCCAAAGGCATTAAAAGAAGGAGTAGATGTAGCTAGAAATCCAGTTGGAACAGGCCCATATAAGTTTAAAGAATGGAAGCCAGGGGATCATTTAACGGTAGTAAAAAATGATCAATACTGGAAGGAAGGGCAACCAAAATTAGATAGCATTACTTTCAAACCAGTACCTGAAAATGGTTCAAGAATTGCAATGTTAAAAACTGGAGAAGCGGATTTTATTTATCCGGTTCCTGCAGAAGAAGTAAATTCAATTAACGGAAAAGACGGTATCGTTGTGGAAAATAAACCAAGTATTATCGTTCGTTATATGTCAATGAACACACAAAAGAAACCCTTTGATAATGTTAAGGTTCGTCAAGCATTAAATTATGCGGTTAATAAAGAGGCTTACCTAAAAGTAGTGAATAATGGTTATGGTACAATCATGAATTCTATTATTGCTCCAAATGTTCAGTTTTTTGCTGAACAGCAGCCCTATGAATTTAATGTAGAGAAAGCCAAACAACTTTTAGCTGAAGCTGGTTATCCAAATGGATTTGAAGCAACCTTATGGTCCAATAACAATTCTATTTCCATTAAAGCAACACAATTTTTACAACAACAATTAGCTCAAATTGGAGTAAAAGTAAATATTGAGAATATGGAAACTGGAACAATGGCTGATAAAATTTGGACAGTACAAGATCCTAAAGATGCAACCATTCAATTATATTATGGTGGTTGGTCACCTTCTACAGGGGATGCCGATTGGGGAATTCGGCCATTGTTAGGAGGAGATTTGATACCACCAAAAGGATACAATACAGCTTATTATCAAAATCCAAAAGCAGATGAAGCCATTCAAGCAGCATTAAAGACTGCTGATGCTGAGCAACGTAAAGCAGCTTATGCTAAGGTGCAAAAACTAATCTGGGAAGATGCACCATGGGTCTATTTAGGTGTAGATGAAACGATCTTTGGTAAACGAGATTATTTACAGGGAGCTTATTTGTTACCAGATGGTGCATTAAGTGTGGAAAACGCTGAAATCGTAAGAAAATAACGAAAGTAATGGAAAAGCGGACGCTTATTAGATGCGTCCCCTTTTCTTATCATATACTATATTAAAGGCAAGCAGAAATGGCATGTTTATCAGCAGGAGGGAGAGGAATGTTCAAGTTTATCATCCGTAGATTGTTAGGCATTGTTCCTATTCTAATTATTGTTTCTATTGTTATTTTTCTTTTTGTACGAATGATTCCTGGTGACCCAGCTCGTCTAGTAGCTGGACCAGATGCAAGCTATGAAGATATTCAGTTAGTAAGACAACAATTAGGATTAGATAGACCAATTGTTAACCAATACTTTACATTTGTTAAGAATGTGATACAAGGTGACTTTGGTATATCTTTAAAAACAAAACGACCAGTGATCACTGAAATTGGCGAACGATTTATGCCTACATTGTGGTTAACCATTGTGAGTATGGTGTGGGCATTTATTTTAGGATTAGTGATTGGAGTGATTTCTGCAACAAAACGAAACAAGTGGCAGGATTATGTAGGAATGTTTACGGCTGTTTCAGGGATTAGTCTACCTTCGTTCTGGTTAGGGTTAATGCTAATTCAACTTTTCTCTGTATATTTAGGTTGGCTTCCGACATCAGGATTTGATTCTTGGAAAAGTCTTATTCTTCCATCTTTAACATTAGGTTCGGGAGTTGCAGCTGTGATTGCTCGTTTTACCAGATCAAGTTTAATGGATATCTTAAAAGAAGATTATATTCGTACAGGACGTGCAAAAGGTCTTCACCAACAAATCGTTGTTTGGAAACATGCATTACGGAATGCCATGATTCCAGTTGTAACCATGACAGGCTTACAATTTGGTTTCCTGCTTGGGGGCTCTGTTGTCGTCGAAACCGTTTTTAGTTGGCCTGGGCTTGGGAGATTGCTAATTGATGCAGTCGCATTTCGAGATTATCCCATTATTCAAGCAGAGATGTTACTGTTTGCTTTAGAGTTTGTACTAATCAATTTGATTGTGGACATTTTGTATGGAATTTTAAATCCACAAATACGTTTGGGATAGGAGGATGAAAGATGGCAAATTTAGCTTATAATACTAAACCCTATTCTCCTATTTCAGAATTTTGGCGTAAATTTAAGAAACAAAAAATGGCTTTAGTGGCAGGCAATTTTATTCTATTGTTAATTCTCACCGCTTTTATTGGTGTCTATATTGCCCCCTATCCAATGGAGGAACCTGATTATAACAATATTTTGGCTGGGCCTTCTGCTGATCATTGGTTAGGTACCGATGAATTTGGGAGAGATATTTTTAGTAGAATTCTCGTTGGTACGAAAGTTTCCTTATTCGTTGGTTTTTCATCAGTCTTGGTAGGTGCAATCATCGGTACAGTACTTGGGTTGCTTAGTGGTTTCTATGGGAAGTGGGTTGACACGTTGATTATGAGATTTTCAGATGTGTTATTAGCTTTTCCCGGGATTTTGTTAGCTATTGGAATTATTGCCATTCTTGGACCAGGTCTAGGTAACGTAATTATTGCTGTTGCCATATTTGGTGTTCCTATTTTTGCTCGAATTGTACGAAGTAATACGTTGGCATTAAAACATACTCTATATGTTGAAGCCGCTAAATCGGTAGGAGCAAAAAATAAACGCTTAATATGGAAACATATTTTCCCTGGCACAGTATCAACGATTATTGTTTATTTTAGTATGAGAATTGGTACGGCTATTCTTGTTGCTTCCAGTTTAAGCTTTCTTGGGCTAGGTGCCCAACCTCCAACACCTGAATGGGGAGCGATGCTAAGTAGTGGTAGAAATTATTTAGGAACTGCACCACATGTGGCATTGTTTCCTGGTTTGGCTATCTTTTTAACAGTATTAGCTTTTAATCTTTTAGGAGATGGACTAAGAGATGCACTTGATCCAAAAATCAAAGAGTAGAATAGGAGGGAGAAGCATGGGAAAACCAATTTTAGAAGTGAAAAATTTACAAACTTATTTTTTCACAGATGAAAGTGTCGTAAAAGCTGTAGATGGAGTTGAACTTCAGGTGAGAGAAGGTGAAACATTAGGAATCGTTGGTGAATCAGGATGTGGGAAAAGTGTTACCTCTTTATCTGTGATGCAACTTTTGGGGAATACTCCTGGGAAAATTGTTAACGGGAGCATCCTTTTTAAGGGGGAGGATTTAACAAAAAAAACAGAAAATCAAATGAGGAAAATCCGAGGGAACGAAATTGCAATGATTTTCCAAGAACCTATGACATCCTTAAATCCTGTTTTTAAAATCGGGGAACAAATTGAAGAAGCGATACGACTTCATTTAAAGTTTGAAAAAAAGGAAGCTAAGCAACGGGCGCTAAAAATGTTAAAGTTAGTAGGGATACCACGAGCTGAATCCATTTTGAATGAATATCCCCATCAATTATCTGGTGGAATGAGACAAAGGGTAATGATTGCCATGGCGATGTCTTGTGAACCTACATTACTTATTGCAGATGAACCTACAACTGCACTTGATGTAACCATTCAAGCTCAAATTTTAGATTTAATGCGAAAGTTGAAAAAAGAAAAGAATACTTCGATTATGCTGATAACCCATGATTTGGGAGTTGTTGCCGAAATGTGTGATCGAGTGATAGTGATGTATGCGGGGAAAGTAGTAGAGGAAGCAGACGTATATACGATTTTTGCTAATCCTAAACATCCCTACACAAAAGGCTTACTTAACTCTGTTCCAAAAATGGGTGTAAATAAGAACCGTTTAGATTCAATTCCCGGTAATGTCCCTATTCCCCAAAATATGCCTATGGGATGCAAATTTGCTGAACGCTGTAGATTTAAGATCGAAAAATGTTTACATGCAGAGCCTCCTTTATTTTCAATAACTGAAAGTCATAAAAGCCGATGTTGGTTAAATGAGGAAATAATACACCAAGAGATAGATGTGGAGGAGGTTGCACAATGAGCAAGGCATCTCTATTAGAAGTGAAAAACTTAAAGAAATATTTTCCTGTGAAATCCAACTTCCTCTTTAGTAAAAATAAAGAGTTTGTAAAAGCTGTTGATGGGATTTCTTTCAACATTTATGAAGGAGAAACATTTGGTTTAGTAGGAGAATCGGGGAGTGGGAAATCTACCACTGGTCGAATGTTGTTAAGGCTTATTGAACCAACAGAAGGAGAGATTTGGTTTCAAGGAAAAAATTTAACTCAACTTTCTGACGAAGAGATTCGCTTGATGCGAAGAGAAATGCAGATGATCTTTCAAGACCCTTATGCTTCCTTAAACCCAAGAATGACAGTCGGAGAAATTATAGCAGAACCATTAACAATTTTTGAATCTTTGTCAAAAAAGGAAAAGGAAAAAAGAGTTGGAGAGTTATTAGAACTAGTAGGATTGAATCATTATCATAGCAAGCGATATCCCCATGAATTTAGTGGCGGACAGCGCCAAAGAATTGGAATTGCCCGTGCATTAGCCATTAATCCTAAATTAGTGATTGGTGATGAACCAGTCTCTGCATTAGATGTGTCGATTCAATCTCAAGTACTAAATTTGATGAAGGATTTACAAGAAAGATTGAATTTGACTTATCTATTTATCGCGCATGATTTAAGTGTCGTTGAATTTATTAGTGATCGTATTGGGGTGATGTATCTAGGGAAAATTGTTGAACTCGCAGATAAGAATCGCTTATTTGCAAATCCTTTACACCCCTATACCAAGGCATTATTGTCGGCCGTACCTATTCCAGATCCTACTATTAAAAGAGAAAGAATTATATTAGAAGGGGATATTCCTAGCCCAGCAAATCCACCATCAGGATGTACCTTTCATACGCGTTGTCCTTTAGTAATGGATATTTGTAAGCAAGAAATCCCGATATGGAAAGAAATAGAATCAGAGCATTTTGTGGCATGTAATTTATATAATGAGAAATAGTAACGGAGTAGAAAAATGAATAACGAGAAATTTACTATATATATTGTTGCAGTACAAATGCATACTGCTCAATTCATGATGAAACAAATTATAGATATAGGGAAAGATCTATTTGTTTGTGAACTCATTCTTTTAGAAGACTTATCAAACGCAACGAAAATAAAAAAAAATACGGCTATACTCATTTCATCTCCATTTATTAAACGACATGTAGAAAAATTTATTTCTATAGATACAAAATTGATTGTGGTAAGGCGTAACTTAAATTATACAATGTTAAGGCCGCTCTTTTCACTGCCTAAAGGAACGGATATTTTGGTTGTCAACGATATCTGGGAAAATACCATTGAGACAACCAAGTTGCTAAGGGAAACAGGTATAGAACTAAATTTTATCCCTTATGTGCCGGGTGAATCAGTTCAAAGTCAAGTAAATATAGCAGTTACTCCTAACGAAGAGCGTTTTGTTCCAGAACAAATAGAGAAAGTAATCAATATTGGCGATCGAATTCTTGATTTATCCATCTATTATGAACTGATCCAATTCTATCAATTGGAAGAAGTTTATTATAATTTAATTACCAATCGCTATATGAAATCAATTTTGAAATTGGCAAAGGAACTTGACCATGAGGTTTCGGAAATTGTAAAAATGAACCACCAAGATCAGCAATTAAGTAAAGAAGAGTCAAAACAAATTGAAAAGGCAAAAATGCATTTAGAAAAGTATGGGATGTTATATGATGGAATTCTCATTTTAAATGAATATCTGGAGGGTAAAAAACAAGGAAAATCATTTGGTCGTAATTCTTTACGGAAAACATTACAAAAGAAAGGGTATGATTTTTCTGAACAACAATTAAGAACAAGGATTAGTCTCCTTGGAAAGTATGGTTTGTTAATCATTCGGTCTGGACGTCTAGGAACCACGATCTCTCCTCTTGGAGAAAACTTCCTAGAAAAGCTCACCCGAAAAAGAAAGATAAAAAATTAGGCAGAAAAAAGATCTCCATGATTGATCAAACATGGAAGATCTTTTTTACCTTTTTTATTTTTTATTTCCCCTTTATTTCCTTTTGATATTGTAGGTATGAATATAAAGTGATTACCCCTACTGAGATGAGAAGGGAGCCAATTAAAAGGATAAAAGCAATCATACCTTGGAAAAGGCTACCGATGATACCCAATATCCCTGTGATCACAAATAACTTTCCTGCCAAACGATGAGTTTTGTACCAGACCTCTTTACTACTTAATGTCCAAGGTGTACGTATACCGATAAAATAATTGTCCTTAATCTTTCCGGAATAGTTGCCAATAATAATAAATAACACAGAAACAAGAAATGGAACGATAAAACCAACTTGTAGATAATTAGGGATCTGGTCTGCTCCTTTGAATGCATATAACAAGGTTAAGAGATAGATCAGAGCAAGGAACAGATGAATACTCCATCGGAAAATAATGTAAACCCCAGCAAATTTAGCATAACTCTCTTTTCTTGGATCAACTTTCGGAGTGACGAAAAAGAAGAAAAATAACAACAAATTCAAACCAGGGAAAAGCAATATCGCCTGCCATTTTTCACTATAGGAATCGACTTCTCCTTGTATATTCCAATGGGTTGGGATTTGATCTGGAAGTTGAGAAGAAAGAATAAGTCCAATGGCAAACGTAGACAAAATAATGGCTAATAAAAACCAATCTGATTTTTTCATGATTTTCACTCCTTGATTTTTTGTTCGGTTAAATCGATCATCCAGCTCATAATATCTTGAAAAACAGTTGTATTCAGCTGATAAAGAATAAATTGCCCCTGTTTTTCATCCTGGATCATATCTGCTTGTTTCAGGATATTTAAATGATGGGAGATGCTTGGCTTTGTCATTGCAAATTGATCGGCGATTTCTCCAGCCGTTAATGGCTTTTCTTTTAATAATTGAATTATCTTTCTTCTCGTCGGATCTGATAAGGCCTTAAATGTATGATTAAAGGATGACATGAATACACACCTGCCTTTCCACTAATGTTCTTGGGGCAATCAAGGTTAGTTTAATATTTAGATAAATTTCTAAATATCTAATTAAAGTATATCCTATCTTTTAAAAAATAATAAGCCCAAAAAAATGTGCAGAAAAATGTAGATTTCATTTATGAATGATTTAAAGAAGTGATATAGTAAATAAAGTAAAGAGATTATGCCGGAGGGAATTGTATGAGACTAGGTATTGATATAGACGGAACGATTAAACAAACACAAAGAACAGCGATTCAATTGTATAATGAAGTATTGAATCGCGATGTAAAAGAAGATGAAGTCACAACCTTTTATTTAGATGAACCGTATGGATTATCTGAAGAAGAAGGAAGAAGAATTTGGCGCAAACTTGAAGCCAAAATTTACACAGTTGGAATCCCACTTGAACATGCACCTGAAGCATTACAACAATTAAAGGGAGAAGGAAATCAGATTTATTTTATCACTGCAAGGCCTGATACGGATCGGATTAGAAAGATTACAATCGAGTGGCTAAAAAAACATAATTTTCCATATAATGGAGAAAATCTTTTTATGAATGCACATGATAAAGGAACCGTTGCTAATCAATTAGGAATTGATCTTTTTTTTGAGGATGACCCTGAGCATATCAATAACCTTTTAGCAAAAAAGATACACACCATCATCATGGATGCCAAGTATAATCAGGATTATCCTGCTGATATTCCAAGAATTAAAAACTGGCAGGAAGGAATTGAATATATTCACCAATTTGAAAAAGCGCTATAAACAGAAGCCACATGGTGATATGATATTTTTTAAAAGAATTAATTCTGGGAGAGTGAGATAAGATGATCGATTTACGAAGTGATACTGTAACAAAACCTACTCAAGAAATGCGTGAGGCAATGTATCATGCAGAAGTAGGTGACGATGTATATGGCGAAGACCCAACCGTTACAAAACTGGAAACTCTTGCTGCTGAAATGCTGGGGAAAGAGTCAGCCTTATTTGTAACAAGTGGTACACAAGGGAATCAAATTGCTGTCTTAACTCATGGCAAGCCAGGGGATGAAATCATTCTAGAAGCAGATTCACATATTTTTTATTATGAAGCTGGAGCAGTAGCTGCCCTTGCTGGGGTACAAACAAGAACGATTCAAGGTGAAAGAGGAAGAATGCCACTTGATAAAATTCGGGAAGCGATTCGTGAAGAAGGAGATATTCATCTTCCTCAAACGGCAATGATTGGCTTAGAAAATACACATAATCGTGCAGGAGGAGTCGTTATTCCACCTGATTATATGAAAGCAGTTTACCAGTTGGCACAAGAAAAGGGCATACCTGTTCATTTAGATGGAGCTCGTTTATTTAACGCAGCGATAGCATTAGATGTAGGTGTCAAAGAATTTACCAAATATGTAGACACTGTTCAAGTCTGTTTATCTAAAGGGTTAAGTGCACCAATGGGTTCTATTTTAGCCGGGCCAAAAGAATGGATAGAACGGGCTAGAAAATGGCGCAAACGTCTTGGTGGAGGAATGAGACAGTCTGGTTTAATGGCTGCACCTGGAATTGTTGCTTTAACCAAGATGGTTGATCGACTCGCAGAAGATCATCATCGTGCAAAAGATTTGGCAAAAGGGATTAATGAAATTGAAGGAATTCAGATTGACCTTGAACATGTTGAAACTAATATTGTTTTAATCAATATAAAACAGTTGGGCATTACAGCCGTTCAGTTTTTAAATGAATTAAAGGAATTTGGTATCCTTGGAAGTGCATTTGGAGAATATTTAATCCGTTTAACCACTCATCGCGAAATTCAAGATGAGGATATTACACAGACTGTAAATATTTTTACGAAAGTGGTACAACAATTAAGGAAACGAGGATAGTGCTGATTCATGTATGATTTATTTTCTTCAACAACAAACCAATTTTCTCCGCTTGCTGATCGTTTACGTCCTAGAAATCTAGATGAATATATTGGTCAAAAGCATATTGTTGGTAAGGGAAAACTTCTTCGTCGTGCGATTGAAGCAGATAGGATTTCATCGATCATCCTATATGGCCCTCCGGGTACAGGAAAAACTAGTCTTGCTTATGTGATTAGTCAAGTGACACAGAGTGAATTTGTTCGCCTTAATGCTGTAAGTGCAGGGGTCAAAGAGGTGAGAGAAGTAATCGAAAAAGCTTCTGAACAAGTTAGACTTTACGGAAGAAAAACGATACTTTTTTTAGATGAGATTCATCGTTTTAACAAAGCACAACAAGATGCCCTTCTTCCTTCTGTTGAAAAGGGCGATCTGATTTTAATTGGAGCAACGACTGAAAATCCCTTCTTTGAGGTAAATTCAGCCCTATTATCTAGAAGTCAATTATTTCGACTAGAACCTTTAATAGAAGATGAGATGAAAGAAGCCTTAGAAATGGCTTTAACAGATAAAGAACGCGGACTAGGTAATGAGCCAGTTGAGATGGAAGATGAAGCTTTGCAACACATCATCTATACGGCAAACGGAGATTTAAGGAAGGCTCTAAATGCTCTTGAATTAGCGGTAACCACGACCCCTCCAGATGCGGATGGAAAAATTAGAGTAACTTTGGCTATTGCTGAAGAGTCCATTCAACAACCTGCGATTCGTTATGATACAGGGGATGCACGCTATGATATGATGAGTGCCATGATTAAATCAATTCGGGGTAGTGCAACAGATGCAGCTCTATATTGGATGGCTAGAATGCTGGAAGCAGGTGAGGATCCCAAACTGATTGTCCGAAGACTCATTGTCCATGCGTCAGAAGATATCGGCATGGCAAATCCTAATGCGTTAGAACAAGCTATTGCGACCCTACATGCCCTTCAAGCTGTTGGATTGCCTGAAGCGAGAATAAACATAGCTCAATGTGTGATTTACTTATCAGAAAGTCCTAAATCAAATTCGGTGATTCAAGCTATAGATTCAGCTCTTTCCGATGTGAGAAAGGGAATGCTAGGTCAGGTTCCATCTCATTTAAGGGATGCTCATTACAAAGGAGCAAAACAACTAGGTCATGGCATAGGATATAAATATCCTCATAATTATCCCAATCACTTTGTAGAACAACAATATTTGCCAAATGGAATGTCTGAAACACAGTATTACTTTCCAAGTGATCAAGGGATGGAAGCAAAATTGCAACAAAGGAAAAGAAAGTAACAATTATATTTAATAAGTGAATTGTAAATTGTAGAGAGAGAATGTGTTGGTTGAGGAGAGGTAAAATGAGCAAACATGAATGGTTCATACGTATGATTATATTTTTTATGGGCATCATTGTGATGAGTTTAGGCATCTCATTGATTATTGAAGCCAATTTAGGGGTTTCTGCTTGGGATGTTCTCCATATTGGATTATATAAAACACTTGGTTTAACAGTTGGTACATGGTCACAAATTGTGGGAATCGTCGTGATTGCAGTAAGTTATTTGATGGATAAAAAAATACTTGGGGTTGGTACCGTTCTTAATATGGTTTTTGTTGGCTGGTTTCTTGATCTCTTTTTGTATCTGTTACCAACCATGAAAATGATCATTCCTCAAATAATGTTTCTATTTCTTGGTATTATTTTTATGGGCATGGGATCTGGTATGTACATTACTTCAAAATTGGGGCCAGGCCCTAGAGATGGTTTGATGCTTGTTTTATCTGATCGTTTTCATTGGGGTATAGGTAAAATAAAAACGATGATGGAAATGATTGCACTCCTCATCGGTTGGATTTTGGGTGGCCCTGTCTTTATTGGGACTGTAATTGCTTCTGTCATGATAGGACCTGTCATGCAATTTTTTATCCATTTATTTAATGTGAGGATTAATAAAGAAAGGGAGAAATTAGTATGAACGATATTTATTTGGATCATGGAGCAACCACACCTGTTCATCCACAGGTCTTTGAAAAAATGACTCCTTTTTTACAGGAGCGTTTTGGCAATCCATCAAGCCTCCATTCCAAAGGTAAAATTGCAAAGATACCCATAGAAGATGCAAGAGTTTACGTAGCAAAAGCATTACATACGCATCCGACAAGAATTGTGTTTACCAGTGGGGGGACTGAAAGCGATTATACGGCTATCGTAGGAGCTGCATTAGCTCAACGCGAGAAAGGAAAACACATTATCATCTCGGAAATTGAACATTCAGCTGTCTTTGAAGCAGTCGATTTTTTAAAGCAGTTTGATTTTGAAATCACCTATTTGCCTGTCAATTCACAAGGAATAGTCGAAATAGATCAATTGAAACAAGCGATCCGAAACGACACCATTTTAATTAGTGTAATGTATGTGAATAATGAACTTGGAACGATTCAGCCAATTCAACAAATTGGAGATATTGCCCGGGAAAAGGGGATTCTTTTTCATACGGATGCGGTACAAGCCTTTCCTGTGATGGATATAGATGTTTCTACATTGCCTGTCGATTTATTAACGGTTTCCTCCCACAAAATTAATGGTCCTAAAGGAGTAGGTGCTTTATATATTCATAAAGATGTGAAAATAAGACCTTTAATTGGGGGCAATCAGGAAAGGAATAGAAGAGGTGGTACGGAGAATGTACCAGGAATTGTTGGGTTTGGAGAGGCAGCAAAAATTCTTACTGAGACAAGAGAAGAAAAATGGCAAAAAGCGCAACAATTTAAAAATCGAATGATTAAAATATGGAAGGAAAAGTTAGGGGAAGAGGAGTTTTTTATCAATGGGGACCTTCATGGTGTTCCTAGTATTCTTAATGTAAGTTTTCCATCCGTTGATACGCAAACGATGATTGTAAGTCTAGATATGAAAAAGATCGCAATATCAGGTGGATCAGCTTGTGCAGCAGGTTCCATTGATGTAACCCGTGTTATTAAGGCATTGCATCTTCCTGATCCTATCGCTAAGTCTGCCATTCGAATTAGTTTTGGTTATGGAAATACCCTTGAAGATATAGAAAGAGCTGCCAAAGAAATTGTTAACATCGTAAATCGAAAACGTAAATAAGCGTATACTAACTATATCCCTTATATAAGGGAGGGAAGGTTAATTTGCGGAAAACAGAAGATGTTATAGGTCTACCTGTTATTGATCTTAGTTCTGGTAAAAAAATTGGCGTTACAAAAGACGTGTATTTTGATGAAAATGGAGAACTTAAAGGAATTGCAGTTGAGTCCGATGGCCTATTTGGAAAAAGGCAATATTTAGCGTTTGAACATATTGGTGCCATTGGGGATGATGCAATTACGGTAGGCACAAAACGCTTTCTAACTTCCTTAGATCTGATTGAACAGTACTTCGGGATCTATTCTGGGAAAAAACGTTATAAAGGATTACCTGTTTTTACGACGAATGGTCATGAATTAGGACAAATTCAAGATGTTTATTTTATGGAAGAAATGGGGAAAATATTAGGGTATGAATTATCTGATGGATTCCTTACCGATGTAACAGAGGGTCGAAAAGTTATTCAATACCCAAAAAGAATGGTGCTTGGAGAAGATGCAATGATTGTACCCCAAGATGAAGTTCAAGACGTTATTATGGATGAGGAATCAATTTAAGGGGGAAGTTTATTTTGTTAACCTGTCCTAATTGCCATCGCCGTAATATAGGGAAGATCGCAAATAACCAGTATTATTGCTGGGATTGTTTTATTGAATTAGCTGTTGAAGGAGACCGTCTTACCACCTATCAGGTAGAAGAGGATGGCAGCCTAAGTTCTCTAGATGATTTATTCACGGAAGATGAGTTAAGAATCCAAGAATCACTCTAAAGGAGGTTGAATCTATGGGTCGCTTAGCACAAATCATGATTATAGGTGGACTCGTTGCGGCAGTAACAAGGATGATGCGGCGTTCATCTAAAACAGAGCGTATGATGAATCAAGCAATGAATATGATGATTAATATGATGGGTAGACTAGGTTTATTCCGTTTGATTGGCACATCGAGAATTTTTCGCAGAATGGTTAGAACCAGATAAAGTGGTGATAAAAGAACGAAGTTTGCATAGCAAACTTCGTTCTTTTATCTAAAGAAAGTTCTACTTTCATCCGCTATTTATTGGGGTTTGTATATTCCATAAGCAGCGACCTTTAGAAGTGCCCTTCTCTCCGTATCTTTATTCATAGAAGGGCACGGATGACGGAGCGTGATGGAATATACAAACCTTTTTTTATGCGTAAAAACAGATAAAACAACATATACTTGTCTATAGAAAGGGACAGAAAGGGGAAAAAGAATGGACAAACAAATGGAAAATTGGCCTCACAAAAAATTATTCTTTTTTCTGACACTAACGATACTTTTCCTTTTAGCTATTCTTTTACTTGTAAAGCTAAGTCCAGTAATTGCTGCAATTTTCTTTTTCTTAAGTCATCTTTTATTGCCCTTTTTTATTTCAGTCATCATCTCTTATTTATTACATCCAATCGTTACCAAATTGCATCAAAGAGGTGTACCAAGATCGATTGCAGTATTATTGATTTATGTTGTGTTTTTTGGGTCTTTGGCCATCATTCTTTTTCATGCCTTTCCTTTGATGATTACACAAATGAAAGAACTGAGTGAGTATCTTCCTAACATGGTTAGCAAGCTGGAAGGTTGGCTTGAAAATATTAGACATAATCATGAGTATCCAATTCCCGATTCATTTCAAGATGGAATCGATTCAACACTTGAAAATCTTGAAAAGAAAATCTCGACAGGTTTTACCAATGTTACGGATTGGATAAGTAATACAATAGGCGTTCTTTTTACTATTTTTTTGGTACCGTTTGTTACTTTCTATATCTTAAAAGATTTTAAGTTGATTGAAAAAACGGTAATTACTTTTGTACCCAAAAAACGAAGAAAAGAAATGATTCGTTTAGTTAAAGATATTGATGAGGCATTAGGAAATTATATTCGAGGTCAATTATTAGTGGCTTCAATTGTAGGGATTATGGCTTATATTGGTTATATGATCATTGGCTTACCCTATTCCCTATTCCTTGCTTTTATTGTGGCGATCACCGATATTATCCCTTACCTTGGACCTTTTTTGGGTGCTGCTCCAGCGATTATAGTGGGATTAAGTATCTCTTGGAAAATGGGATTGACCGTCTTAGCAGTCAATCTGATGGTTCAGACCCTTGAAAGTAATGTATTTGCTCCACAAATAGTTGGAAAATCTTTACATATTCATCCACTCTTTATTATTCTTTCCTTATTAGTGGGAGGAGAAATAGGAGGGATTGCAGGACTGATTTTAGCTGTTCCTATTTTTGCAATATTGAAGGTGATTTTTCAACATATTGGGCTATACTATTCTTCAAGACTTTAGTTGACTTTCTTCTTAACGGTCGATATAATATTGCCAAAATGAAAAGTTTTGATATCGATGACGGATCCAGTAAATCATAGACCATCTGTAAGAGAGAAGGTTCCTTAGGCTGAAAGAACTTTTAGATGAAGGATGATTGAAAGCTAATCCTGAGATGAACTTCGGGTCATCCCGTTAATGATGGAAAGAGCGACTTATGGTTAAACGATTTTAACGTTTTGCCTAAGTAAGCAGGGTGGTACCGCGTAAGTGAAGACAACACTTTCGTCCCTGATTGGGATGAGGTGTTTTTTTTATGGAAAGAAGTGGAGGCGAACAAGAAGGACGATGCAAGAGAAGAAACATTGGTGGAAAATGATCATTGAAGTGGCTGGGGTGTTGATGGGAACAGCGATTCTGGCGTTTAGCATTAATTCATTAATCGTACCTTCCCATTTAATCTCTGGTGGTGTTACTGGGATTGCAATTTTACTTTACCATTTATTTGGGTGGTCTGTAGGTATTCAAAACGTAGTTTATAATATTCCATTACTGATATTGGGATATAAATTTTTAGGGAAAAAATTTGTTGGGTATACCACACTTAGTGTTGCCTCTTTAGCTTTTTTCCTGCGTATGATCCCTGTTCATTATATCTGGACTGATAATATTCTACTCTCTGCTATTTTTGGGGGAATTATTTCCGGAATTGGGATTTCGATCGTTTTAAGACTAGGTGGTTCTACAGGCGGAATCGATATTGTATCTAGGGTAGTTGCTAAATATTTTGCTTTGAATATTGGTCGGATCACATTAGTGATTAATTCACTTATTGTGCTGGCGTCTGGTTACTTTTTTGACCCCCAAATTGCAATGTATACATTGATCTCTATCTATGCAACCTCTAGGACCTATGACGTAT
This sequence comes from Tepidibacillus sp. HK-1, assembly GCF_001748485.2. Taxonomy (NCBI): domain Bacteria; kingdom Bacillati; phylum Bacillota; class Bacilli; order Caryophanales; family Bacillaceae; genus Tepidibacillus; species Tepidibacillus sp. HK-1. The sequence continues at coordinate 90,315 of NZ_BDGM02000001.1, forward strand.
TATTAAACCATGTAGGAAGAATTACTGTTATGATTGTAACCAGTAAAGGGGAACAAGTAGCAGATGCGATTACAAAGACGATGAAAAGAGGGGTTACCTTTTGGAACGCTAATGGTGCGTATACCCATTCAGATAAACAAGTTCTATTTTGTGTCATTGTTAATGTCCAATGGTCTACTTTAAAAAAGACCATTTTATCTGAAGATGAAAAAGCTTTTATCAGTGTTATACCAACGCAAAAAATCGTAGGAAATTTTAATCAAGTCTGGTAACCATCAATTATTCACGTATTCACGATATAAAAATGGAGGACTGTCTTATGAAAAAAATGAGTTCACATGAAATTAGACAAACATTCTTAGATTTTTTTATCTCTAAAGGGCATAAGATTGAACCAAGTGCTTCACTTATCCCTTATGATGATCCAAGTTTATTATGGATCAATAGTGGGGTTGCAACGTTAAAACCATATTTTGATGGTCGTAAAACCCCAGAGAATCCAAGAATCACGAATTCACAGAAATCAATCCGTACCAATGATATTGAGAATGTGGGTAAAACGGCTAGACACCATACTTTTTTTGAAATGTTAGGTAATTTTTCGATTGGTGATTATTTTAAAAAAGAAGCCATTCATTGGGCATGGGAGTTTTTGACAGATGAAAAATGGATGGGATTTGACCCAAACAAACTCTCTGTAACCATTCACCCTGAAGATGATGAGGCTTACCAAATCTGGCATCATGAGATAGGTATTCCTGATGAACGTATTGTTCGTCTTGAAGATAATTTCTGGGATATTGGAGAAGGACCTAGTGGACCAAACACGGAAATTTTCTATGACCGTGGTGAGCATTACTGTGATTCATCTGATCCAGAATGCTATCCAGGAGGGGAAAATGAACGTTTTCTGGAGATTTGGAACCTAGTATTTTCTCAATTTAACCATAATCCTGATGGCAGTTATACCCCATTACCAAGAAAAAACATTGATACTGGAATGGGGTTAGAAAGAATGGCTTCTGTGGTGCAAGAGGTAGAAACAAACTTTGATACAGATCTATTTCTTCCCATTATTGAAACAGTTGCAAATCTTGCAGGGGTAACTTACCATAAAGATCGCGAAACAGATGTAGCCCTTAAAGTGATTGCTGATCATATTCGTACGATCGTTTTTGCTATCGGAGATGGTGCTTTGCCATCTAATGAAGGTAGGGGCTACATTATTCGAAGACTTCTTAGGAGAGCAGTTCGATACGGGAAAACCATTGGAATTGAAAAGCCATTCTTATATTCCATTACTTCACTTGTTGGAGAAATCATGAAACACTATTATCCTGAAGTCTTAGATAAGAAAGAATTTATTGAAAAAGTGATCCGAACCGAGGAAGAGCGTTTCCATGAAACATTGACTGAAGGACTAAGTATATTAGAACAAATGGTTAAAGAAGCCAAAGAACAAGGACGTAAGGTGATTAGTGGAGAAGAAGCATTTAAACTATATGATACTTACGGTTTTCCACTAGACTTAACAGAAGATTTTGCAGCAGAGCATCAATTAAGTGTGGATCAACAAGGCTTTGAAGTACAAATGGAGCAACAACGTGAACGGGCAAGAGCTGCTAGGCAGGACATTGATAGTATGCGTGTTCAAGGTGGGGTTTTAGCAGATATTAAGGATAAGAGTGAGTTTGTTGGTTATAATGAATGGGTAGTGAATGATACAATAATAAGTCATCTGCTTGTCCAAGATCAACTTGTGGATTTTGTAACGGAAAACCAAAAAGCACAAGTGTTACTTACAAAAACTCCTTTTTATGCAGAAAGCGGTGGTCAGATTGCTGATCAAGGTCTGATCAAAGGTAAAAATGGGGAATTGATGAAAGTACTCGATGTAATAAAAGCTCCAAATGGCCAGCACCTTCATCATGTGGAAGTTGTCAAAGGCTCATTTAAAACAGGTGATCAAGTTTTAGCAGAAATTGATCGCGAAGCTAGAAGGAGTATCGTAAAAAACCATACAGCAACTCATTTATTACACCAAGCATTGAAAGATATCCTTGGTGGACATGTGAATCAGGCTGGATCTTTGGTTGCAGCAGATCGTTTGCGTTTTGACTTTTCCCATTTTGGAGCTATTTCTGAGAAAGAATTAGCTGAAGTAGAACAAAAGGTTAATCAACAAATCTGGGCTAACCAAGGTGTAAATGTGATGATTAAACCTATCCAAGAGGCTAAAGAAATGGGGGCTATGGCATTATTTGGTGAAAAATACGGCGAAGTTGTACGTGTTGTCCAAGTAGGGGATTATAGTCTGGAATTATGTGGTGGCTGCCATGTAAACAATTCTGCAGAAATCGGCTTATTAAAAATTATTTCTGAAAGTAGTATTGGGGCAGGCATTAGACGTATTGAAGCAGTGACAGGTAAATACGCATATGAATATTTAAATGGGCAATTAGCCACTTTAAAATCATTAGCAAAAGAGTTAAAATCAACTCTATCTGATGTACCACAAAAAGTAGAAGGGTTACAGCTTACAATTAAAGAACTTCAGAAGGAAAATGAATCTTTAAAAGCAAAACTAAGTCATATTGAATCCAAAAACCTAGCAGACCGGTTAGAAAACATCGATGGTATTCAATTATTACGGGTTAATGTATGGCCAATGGATATGAAGAGCTTGCGAAATCTCCTTGATGATTTAAGAACAAAAATAGTCTCAGGTATTTTGGTTCTTGCTTCTGTCCAAGATGATAAGGTAAACCTTGTTGGTTCTATAAGTGATGACTTGGTGAAAAAAGGCTTCCATGCAGGTCAATTGATTAAAGAACTAGCAAGTATAGTAGGTGGCGGCGGCGGTGGCCGACCTGACATGGCGCAAGCAGGTGGAAAAGATCCAGAAAAATTACAAGAAGCATTGAATTACGTGACTGAATATATAAAATCGGTTACAATAAAATTATAATAGAAATAGAGATCTATTTTGTAAAATCGAAAGAGGTGTTGTTGATGAACTCGATGGATCATACCATGAAATTTAATGTTAGATCGGATGATGTGGAGATTGAGGCTAGAGAAGTCTTATTTCTCGTTCATGAATCATTGAAAGAAAAAGGGTACAATCCAATTAATCAAATCGTTGGGTACCTATTATCTGGTGACCCTGCCTACATTCCTAGACATAATAATGCAAGGAATCTCATCAGAAAAGTGGAACGGGATGAACTCATCGAGGAATTAGTAAAATCGTACCTAAAGCAACACCATGAATAAGCATATGGGGGATCATGTCCCCCTTTTAAATTTGATCATTTCTAACATTAGAGGTAAAATATGAGAATCATGGGTTTAGATGTTGGCGAAAAAACGATAGGTATTGCTATGAGCGATGAATTAGGTTGGACTGCCCAAGGGGTAGAGGTTCTTCGCCGAACAAGTTTGGAACGAGATATCACCCGTTTGCAACAAATCATTAGCGAATATCAAGTAGAGGAAATTGTGGTAGGACTTCCTAAGAATATGAATGGCAGTTTAGGACCAAGGGCAGAAATGATTAAAGAATTTGCAGAGATTTTACAACAAACTTTTCAATTACCGATTCGTTTTTGGGATGAACGTCTAACGACTGTATCAGCGGAAAGAACTTTAATTGAAGCAGATGTAAGTCGAAAAAAGAGAAAACAAGTGATTGACAAAATGGCAGCTATGCTTATATTACAAGGCTATTTAGATCTTAAGAGGTGAAAATGATGAACAAAGAAGTGGATGATAGAGAGTTTATTTTTATTCCTGATGAGGATGGAAATGAGGAAAAATTCGAGATCCTTTATCAATTTGATGTCGAGGATAAACACTATATCCTAGTCGTTCCTACTGATATCCCAGATGATGAAGAAGAAGCAGAGGTTTATGCTTTTCGCTATGAAGAAAATGGAGAAGATATGACATTGTTTACGATACAGGATGAAGAAGAGTGGGATCTTGTTGAAGAGGTATTTAACACTCTTGACCATGAATTTAATGTATAGCGGAGGCGTATAAGATGAAAAGTGGAAAAGCAAAGGAAGTACATCTATTAAAAGAACAACTTGGTTCTGAAATAACTCTTTATGACGAAAACGACCAAGAACATGTTTTTCAATTACTTTTAGAATTGATCGTGGATAATACTCATTATGCTTTCTTTCAATCCCCAGATGATGAAAAAGGGGATATCGAAGTGCTAAAGGTCGTTAAAGATGAAAATGGTAAGCTTGAACTAGAATATATTGAAGATGATGATGAGTGGGAAGAAGCTGCTGAATTATTTGATGAGTTAACTTTTCACGAAGATTAAAGAAATGAGAGAGGGATATTTTTCCTCTCTCATTGTTTTTTTATCTTAATTATGCTAATTTTATAAGGTTAATAGATGTATGAACGATTGCAAAATGGAGGAGAAACCTGATATGAATAGAAAATGGGGCATTTCAATCGTTGGCTTCGTATTGGTAATTGGCATCTTTTTAATCGGTTACATCAATTCTCAATTACAGCCTGTTCAACCTAACGCTCAAGCTAATCAACGAGTGATCGAGATCCCAAAAGGAAGTCATCCTAACCAAATAGCCAAAATTCTTAAGGAAAATCAGTTAATTAAAAGTGAGTTCTTTTTTAGATGGTATGTAAGGTATACTGGGGAAGCCCCTGGGCTTAAGGCGGGAAAATATGAATTGTCTAATAATATGTCATTAAAGGAAATCGTACAAGCTCTTGTTGAAGGAAATGCTATTCTAGATATTGTTCGTTTCACTGTTCCTGAAGGCTATACCGTTGAGCAGATTGCTGCTAATTTATCAGAACAAGGAATCATCAATAAGGAAAAATTTTTACAATTGGCAAAAATAGGATCTGTAGCAGATGATTTTTTTAAACAGATCCCAAGTAATCCAGATGTCAAATATAAATTAGAGGGATACTTATTTCCAAAAACCTATGAAGTAAAAAAAGGAGCCACAGAAGAAGAAATTATTAAAGTAATGTTGGAGCAATTTAAAAAAGAGTGGAAACCTGAATGGACAACAACGATAAAGAAAAGAAAAATGGATATGGGTCAAATTATCACACTTGCTTCAATTATCGAAAGGGAAGTCGTCGTAGATAAAGAGAGACCTATTGTTGCAGGGGTTCTATACAATCGTTTAAACGATCATTGGAATCTACAAGTTGATGCTACTATTCAATATATTTTAGGCAAACAAAAAGAACGTTTAACTTATAATGACCTGAAGATCGATAACCCATACAACACGTATATCTATCCTGGTTTACCTCCTGGACCAATTAGTAATCCAGGAATAAAATCGATTGAAGCAGCTGTTTCTCCAACCAATAATCCTTATTATTTTTATGTAACCAAAAAAGATAACACAGGTGAACATTATTTTTCCAAGACGTTTGCAGAACACCAAAAAAATGATGCGAGATCAAGAAAATAAAATAAATAAACTTATTCAAATTAACACTATCAATATGTTATTATATAGAACGTAGTGTGAAAAATTAGAGGTGAAAACATCCAATGAGTTTTATAAATGAGGAAGTGGAACAGTACCTGACTCAATTAATGCCGATTGAAGATCCACTCCTTTACAAGATACAACAAGAAGGATTAGCGCAAGAAATCCCGATTATTCAGGTTCCAAGCATCCGTTTAATTCAGCTTTTTCTGCAAATGATTAAACCTAAGACCATTATAGAAGTTGGGACGGCGATTGGTTTTTCTACGATTTGGTTAGCTCAAGCGGCGCCAGATGCAACCATTCACACGATTGAAAGAAAAGCGAGCATGGCGGCCAAGGCTCGAGAGCATTTTCGACAAATGAAGTTAGATAAACAGATTATCCTACATGAGGGAGAAGCCATACAAGTCATACCAACTTTGCCACAGGCAGATTTTATTTTTATCGATGCCGCAAAAGGGAAGTATAAGGAATTTTTCCATTTAACCTTTCCGTTATTAAAGGTGGGGGGAGTTTTTGTTTTTGATAATGTCCTTTTTAGAGGATATGTGGCTGATCCAACAATCGCTGAAACAAAACCAATGTTAAGAAAGATTCGCGACTTTAATGATTTTATTGCTACTTTTCCCAAACTATCCACATCGTTTATTCCCATTGGTGATGGATTGGCAGTATGTTATAAAACGGAGGAATAAATGAGATGCAAACGATCAAAAAACCAGAACTGTTAGTGACCGCAAAGGATCTTGATGAATTGCAACAGTTAATCCAAGCAGGAGCTGATGCTATTAATATAGGTGGAGAAGCCTATGGATTAAGACTTCCTGGGGATTTTTCTTTAGAGATGATCCAACAAGCGGTGGAGATCGCTCATAATCAAAATGTGAAGATCTATGTTTCAATGAACGCTCTTTTTCATAATCAGGCTCTTATAGGTCTAGAGGATTATATAATAAAACTTTCTGAAATAGAAGTAGATGCTATTGTTTTTGGTGATCCTGCTGTACTAATGACTGTAAAAGAGGTGGCACCTGACTTAGCCTTGCATTGGAATACGGAAACCACTTCTACCAGCTATGAAACGGCAAATTATTGGGCAAGCAAGGGGGCTACAAGAGCTATTTTAGCTAGAGAGCTTTCTTTACAAGAAGTGATTGCGATCAAACAACACGTCAATATGGAAGTCCAGGTGCAAATTCATGGGATGACCTGTATCTTCCATTCGAAACGAGAATTGGTATCAAGTTATTTGAATTATACAGGTTCTGAGAAAAAGAAAGATACTTCAAAGGAAAGTAATTTATTTTTAAGAGAGCATAAACGACCTGATGAGCAATATCCAGTGTTCGAGGATCTACATGGTACGCATATCATGAGCTGTGATGATATTTGTATGATTGAACATTTAGGTTTATTTATTGATGGTGGAATCGATAGCTTAAAGATTGAAGGGCTCTTAAAGACAACCGATTATCTAGTTAAAGTAACGGCTCTTTATCGAAAGGCTATTGACGAATATGTAGAAAATAAGTCGACATCCGTATCGATTGAAGAGGTCGAAAAATTACAAACAGATCAAAGACCATTATCTACTGGATTTTATTTCAAAGAGCAGTATTATTAAAATGGTATAGAAAGAGGGGAAACAACAAATGAGTACGATCATGCAACCTCAAATTGCAATAAAAAAACCAGAGCTCCTTGCTCCAGCAGGTAATTTGGAAAAACTTGAATTTGCGGTTCGCTACGGCGCAGATGCTGTATATATTGGTGGACAACAATTTGGTTTAAGAGCAAAAGCCGGAAACTTTACCTTTGAGGATATGGAAAAAGGGGTTAACTTTGCTCATCAACGCGGTGCCAAAGTATTTGTTGCGACAAACATTATTGCTCATAATGATGATTTAAAGGGACTTGAGAGCTATTTAAAAACATTAGAAAATATTGGTATTGATGCGATAATCGTTGCTGACCCATCGATCATACAAACGGCAAAACAAATCGCACCAGGTTTAGAAATACATTTAAGTACTCAGGCTTCGACAACAAACTGGAAATCTGTAAAGTTTTGGAAGGAAGAAGGAATTGCTCGTGTCGTTTTGGCTCGTGAAGTTTCCTTAAAAGAAATTCGCGAAATTAAACAGCATGTAGATGTAGAAATTGAAGCATTTATACATGGTGCGATGTGTATTTCTTATTCGGGACGATGCGTATTGTCCAATCATATGACAAGCCGGGATGCTAACCGTGGGGGATGTGCCCAATCTTGTCGCTGGAAATATGATTTATTTGAAGATGGTATGATGGACAATGATTCGGTGGATAATAAACAGGAAATTCCATTATTTAATCCAGAAGATGATTCCTACACGATGAGTTCAAAAGACTTATGCATGATCGAATCGATTCCAGATATGATAGAAACTGGTGTAGATTCTCTTAAAATTGAAGGAAGAATGAAAAGTGTCCACTATGTAGCAACAGTGGTGAATGCTTATCGTCAAGCGATTGATGCTTATTTTGAAGATCCACAAAATTATACCTTTAATCCTGCTTGGTTGGACGAAATTGAAAAAGCAAGCCACAGGCCACTTACAAAAGCATTTTATTACACCACCCCAAATCAAGAGGATCAAATTTATGGGAATGAGCCTAAAATGCGAAAATACGATTTTGTTGGTTTGGTTTTAGACTATGACCAAACAACAGGCATAGCAACGATTCAACAAAGAAATAATTTTATGGTAGGTCAAGAAGTAGAGTTCTTTGGTTCGAATACCAAATTTATACAAAAAATTGAACAGATAGAAGATGAAGAAGGCAATCTACTAGATGCAGCAAGACACCCACTTCAAATTGTGAAGGTAAAAGTAGATCAGCCCGTTTACCCTTATGATATGATGCGGAAGGAGAATTGATTTATGCAAAGACCCGTTGTAATCGGAGTGGCCGGTGGAACGGGATCAGGAAAGACGACTGTTGCCAGGCGCATTATCAAGAGTTTCCCTGATCAGAAAGTTCTTATGATTGAGCAAGATGCCTATTATAAAGACCAATCTCATTTATCGTTTGAAGAAAGGGTAAAAACCAATTACGATCACCCTTTTGCTTTTGACAATGATTTGTTTATTGAACACATTAACAGATTGCTCAATTATCAACCTATACAAAAACCGATATACGATTTCTCAATTCATAACCGAAAAGCTGAAACCAATCGAGTCCTACCTAAGGATGTGATAATCTTAGAAGGGATTCTGGTATTAGAGGATAAAAGGCTAAGAGATTTAATGGATATTAAAATATTTGTTGATACAGATGCTGATGTAAGAATTATTAGAAGAATGGTTAGGGATATTCGTGAACGCGGAAGAACTATCGAATCCGTCATTGACCAATATCTATCTGTCGTCAGACCGATGCATTTACAATTTATTGAGCCGACAAAACGATATGCAGATATCATTATCCCCGAAGGGGGTAAAAATAAAGTTGCGATCGATCTTTTGGTAACCAAAATAAAAACGATTCTTCAAGAAAGAGAAGCCAAGCTCGTGTAGCTAATGGCTTCTTTTCGTTTATCCTCCTGAGAATCTGGCAAAAATGGTAATAATATTGCCAAAAGTGGAGGATAATTATGGCTCACCCTTCAAGAAATAAACGAAGAATGTTTCAAGTTCTCATTTTACTATCTATGTTATGGGTTGCATTACTAGGTAGATTATCTTGGATTCAAATCATTGCAACTCGAGATTTTTCATCACATCATATTGATTTGATCACAAACTCAATACGCCAAAGAAAACAAGAATTTATTTTGTCCAATGGGCGAGGAAACATTTATGATCGGAATCAACAATCTTTATTAGGACAAAAAGAAATCAGGACTGTGATTATTTTTCCTTTTATCAAGCAGGAGATCAATACTGAAAATATCAAAACATTAGCGGACATCCTTAACCTCAATTTAACTTTTCTAACCAACAAAATGAGTAAAATGAAATCACCTAACTATTTGGATATTGATGGAAATCCAATTGAAATCACCTTTGAACAACAAAAGAAAATAGAGGCATTAAATATGCCTGGCATCTTAGCAACGACTTATACCTTTCAAGATGCTGAACAAGTCCTTGCAAAGCATGTCATTGGGTTCTTAGGTCAGGCTCCAAAAGAGATTTTAGAAAATGAAACGTATCAGGACTTTTTGAAACGAGGGATATTAAAAAAAGATAGTTTAATCGGTCGTTCCGGACTACAAAAGTCTTTTCAGGAGTTGTTGATGGGAGTGGGTGAATCAAAGATTGCCTATTTTGTAGACAATCAAAGAAAACCATTAAATGGACTAGCTTCAAAATACCAGATACCAGAAGATCCTTATTACCCTTTATCATTAGTCACAACAATCGATAAAGAGGTTCAATCTTTCGCAGAAAAAGAATTAAGAAAATATGGGATTGAAGATGGAAGTGTTGTCGTGTTAGATGCGAAAAATGCCGACATATTAGCCATGGCAAGTGCACCAGATTTCCAATTAGACCGAGTGAACCCTACATCAACGGATTGGAACAACAAAGCTGTACAAGTCATTGAGCCAGGTTCCATTTTTAAAACCGTTGTAGCGATTGCTGGATTAGAAGAAGGTGTTGTTACACCGCAAGAGAAATTTGCTTATCAAGGCGAATATGATTTTTACCATTTCTCTGTTGACCAAGATTCAGAAGAAATGACTTTTTCTGATGGTTATGCCGATTCGATCAATTTTATTTTCGGAAAGGTAGCAGAATGGTTAGGCCCTGAAAAAATAGAGGAATATGCAGATAAGTTAGGATTGGTTGGGCAAGTTGGTTGGAGAGGCCGTTTTTTTAACAATGAATCCTTTCAACAAATCGATAATGAACAAAAGAATCGGGTATTTCATGAGAATACAAATAAAAAAGATCTTGGCTCCATATTAAGGACAGCTATTGGCCAACAGGATGTAAGAATCTCACCACTAGCTGCGGCTAATTTGGTAGTTACCGTTTTAAACGATGGGGAAGTGTACCAGCCACGATTAGTAGAAAAAGTCGTATATAAAAATGGAGCAGATTATTATCAATTCTCTATTCATAAGAACGAAGAAAAAGTAGGAAGTCCAAGGACTTATGAGGAAATGAGAAAGATGATGGAAAAAGTCGTCGAGGAAGGGACAGGGAAAATTTTAAGACAAGCAAAATGGAAATTGGCAGGTAAATCAGGAACAGCAGAAACAGATAAAACCAAAAATAATCAATGGTTTATCGGTTATGGGCCTGTTGAAAGTCCCAAATACGCGGTCGCGGTAGCAGTAAAAAATGTTTCTACTTCAAAACCATTAGCCAAGCAAGTGTTTATGGGGATTATGGACGATCTAGCCGATTATGAGGATTAAAAATAAAAAGGGCCGTTTTTACGACCCAATTTTTATAGGGAAAGTATAACTTTCTTCCCCCTTATCATTGGGGGTTTGTATATTCCATAAGTAGTGACTTTTGGGAGTGTATTTCTTACCTTATTTTTTATTCATAGAAATACACGGACAACGGAGCGCGTTGGAATATACAAACCTATTCTATTTAGGTTGAAAAACTGCCCAATCAGGTAAAACATTCGGATCAAAATTCCATACGACTGGGATGTAATAATAGGCTAACAAGGTTATAAGAAGAACTCCAAAGATATTTAGCCAAAAACCAGCTTTTGCCATTTGGGGGATTGTAATATATCCTGTTCCAAAAACAATGGCATTTGGTGGAGTCGCCACTGGTAACATAAATGCAAAGCTTGCTGCTACGGCTGCAGTTATTAGGAAACCATATGGATGAGCATGCATTGCCATTGCTAAAGCGGCCATAACTGGCATCATCATGGTTGCTGTTGCGGTATTCGAGGTCATTTCTGTTAAGAAAATCACTAGGGTGGTCACCGCTAACATCAAAACAAGGGCTGGAACATTTTCTAGTGCTTGAAGTTTTAAAGCAATCCATTCAGCTAAACCTGTATCAGCCATCGCATCTGCTAGCGATAGTCCACCACCAAATAGAAGTAAAATCCCCCATGGTACCTTTTTAAAAGCATCAATACTTAATAAAAATTGGTTGTTTTTTAAACTGACAGGGATCATGAATAAAAGAATGGCAGCAAACATGGCTATCGTTGTATCGTTAATTTTATCAAACGTATGAATATCTATCGATTTAAACCAATCAATAGCAAACGTTCGAATGATCCAAAGAAAAGCTGTTAATGAGAAAATCACCAAGACTTGTTTTTCCTGCTTTGACATCCTTCCAAGTTTCCGAATTTCGTTATTAATGACTTCAATACCACCAGGTAGAGACTTAATTTGCGTTTTAAAGGCGATCTTCGTTAAATACCACCATGTAAAGAGCAAACTTACCACGGCAATGGGAACCCCAAATACCATCCACTGGCCAAAGGAAATTTGTTTATCATAAGTTTCATTAATAAAAGCGACTAGGACTGTATTAGGCGGTGTACCAATAATCGTTGCCACACCACCAATCGAAGCACTATAAGCAATCCCTAACATCAGTGCAGTGCCTAATGGGAATTTACCCTGTTCAGTGTTAATATTGATCTGCTTTTCTTTAAATAGATCTGCGATTTGATAAATAACCGCTAAACCAATGGGAAGCATCATCATCGATGTAGCTGTATTAGAAATCCACATCGATAGAAAACCAGTAGCTACCATAAATCCTAGAACTAATCCATCTAGATTTTTGCCAAACATTTTAATAACATGTAGAGCAATACGACGGTGTAAATTCCATTGTTCAATAGCAATTGCTAATAAGAATCCGCCTAAATAAAGATAAATGAGATCATTAGCATAAGGAGCAGTAGCAGCCTTGGAACTTACAGCACCTGTTGCCGGAAATAAAAGAATGGGTAATAACGAAGTCAGTGGAATGGGTACTGCTTCTGTAATCCACCAAGTTGCCATCCATAATGCAACGGCAGCTACAGACTGCCCTTCATTAGTAAGGTCTTCTAATGTAGGAAATAATAAAGTAAGTAAAAATAATAGTGGTCCTAAAAATAAACCAATCTTTTGTCTTGTAGAATATTTGTCACGCTGGTCTTCAGGTTCTTGTTCAGAGTAGGAATGCTTTGAACTCGAAGAAGGATATTCTTGTGCTTCAGCAGTTTGCTCAGCAAAAAGAAATATCGAATGAACCTTACTTTCTTTTTGACTTTCTAAGATCATACCATCTGTTGCAAATAAAGGCTTTAAGCGAAGCAATTGTTTCATCTGGTCATGATATTGCCACATCAAACGCCAAACCTTCAAAAAAATACTCATTTTATGCTCCCCCATTTAATTTTTTAGTATTTGTATAATTATATTATAATACAAAATATTCTTATTTTTATAGATTTTTCAGAAAAAAACAATATTGTGAAGTATAAAAGTTTTATGGTACAGGCACGGTAACTCTCCTTTGCTGCATATACTATAATAGTTTTCCTTTTCGATGCCTAGGAGGTGACAATGTGTCTGGCTTATTTACCGCACTTGCACTACTGCTTAAAGAGTTAACTTTATTTGTTTCTTATGTTAAAAATAATGCTTTTCCTCAACCACTGAGTGAGAAGGATGAAGAAAACCAAATCACCTTATTACTAAGGGGGGATCAGCAAGCAAGAAACAAATTGATCGAACATAATTTGCGACTGGTGGCCCATGTTGTAAAGAAGTTCGAGAATACTGGAGAGGACACAGAAGATTTAATCTCGATTGGAACGATTGGACTGATTAAAGGTATTGAAAGTTATCAAGCTAATAAAGGCACAAAATTGGCTACATATGCAGCTCGTTGTATTGAAAACGAAATTCTCATGCACCTACGTTCATTAAAGAAAACCAAGAAAGACGTCTCCTTGCATGATCCAATTGGTACGGATAAAGAAGGAAATGAAATTACCCTGATAGATGTACTAGGAACGGAATTGGATGATGTCATTGATGAAGTACAATTAAAAATTGAAAAAAGCAAAATCTATAACTTTCTTCATATTTTGGATGATCGAGAAAAAGAAGTGATCATTGGACGGTTTGGATTGATAGATGGAAACGAACGCACCCAAAGGGAGATCGCCAAAGAACTAGGCATTTCCCGTTCGTATGTTTCAAGAATAGAAAAAAGAGCACTGATGAAGTTATTTAATGAGTTTTATCGAAGTGGAAGGAAGAAGGGTTAGAAGGATAAAAACGGTGAAGAAGTTAAGAAAACATTTGATCGAATCGGTTTTAAATACTTGTAAATTTTTGATCCATGTTCCTTCCTCCTTTTATATACTCTAATTAGGATACATGAGATTGATGGATTATGATGTGATACAGCTCACATTCTTAATATTCCAGTATTTAAAATTCTTTAAAAATGGTGTAATGTATGATCATACACTTTCTTAGGAGATAGGGACAGGAGATGCAACAGTTGTACTATTCTTTATTATTATTAACAAGTTTGCTTTGGGCAGGTAATTTTGTTGCAGGGAAATTTCTGGTTGGCCACGCTTCTTTTATCACGCTAACTTCGATACGCTGGTTGATTGCAGTTTTATTTTTATTTCCAATCGTTTGGTTTAAAGAAAAACAGTTTATTCCCCCTAGAAAGAGTTTTTTTCTACTCTTTTTAATGGGGATAACGGGCGTTGACCTTTTTAATATCTTTATGTTTCTTGCCCTTGAGAGGACAACTGCTGATAATGTTGGATTAATCTCTGCTTTAAATCCTATTGCAATTGCCATTGCCTCCTTTTTCTTACTAAAGGAAACGATGATTAGGCGCCAAATTTTAGGAATGACTCTTTCATTACTAGGTGTTTTCATTGTCATATCTGAAGGAGAATGGCAAAAACTTTTAAGATTTCATTTCAACACAGGCGATTTATTCATGTTAGCTGCAGTTGGTTCTTGGGGACTTTATTCTGTAGTAGGTAGAAAAGTGATGCATCAGGTTTCACCTTTAATGTCTACTTTATGGGCAGGCATATTTGGAGTTCTTACTTTGTTACCTTTTAATTTGTTCACATTTTATGTGATCGATCCGAATTTTTCTTTTTGGTTGGCTACTGCTTATGTTAGTATAGGTGCAACAGTGTTAGGAATGGTCTTTTGGAATATAGGGGTACAAAAGGTTGGAGGGACAAAATCAGGGATGTTTCTTAATTTTAATCCGATCTTTACTGCTTTCTTTGCATACTTTTTCTTAGGTGAACATATTACTTTTGTACAGCTGATTGGAACAGTAACAGTGATTATCGGGGTTTATATTTTTACGTTAAGAGCTAATTCGATTTCTAAACAAGCAACATTGATGAACGAATAAAATACGATTAGAACTAAATTTAAGGACTTGTTCAATGCTTGAAATGATGTATAATAGAACACATAATTGAATAGCATGTATGAATAGGTTCTTTTAAGTCATGACTTAAAAGATGAAAAGGGAAGTTCGGTGAAATCCCGACGCGGTCCCGCCACTGTAAATTGGAAGCATTTCGTGTGATGCCACTGTCATTAAGATGGGAAGGTGCGAAATTGCATTGCCATAAGCCAGGAGACCTGCCTATTCATAGAGGAAGCTTATCCTTCGAGGAAAAGGAAGGCGCCGAGAAAACGTAAATTCTTCATAACGTTTTTCAGCACCATACATACAACCTTTTTTGTCCTTAGGATAAAAAAGGTTTTTTTAATGGTAGGGTACTTTTGTGGATTTTTATTCCTCGACATGCAAAAAAAAGAAGGAGAGAAGAGCATGTTGAAAAAAAGTCTTGTCTGGTTGTCAGGATGTGGAATTGCGAATGATGTATCATCAAAGCAACCTGAAGTACAAACTCCAGCCAACTCAGTATCTAGCATCACAAATTATCCTTCAACGATTACTGATGATTCAGGTACACAGACTGAAACTTTATTTGCTCTCGGCATCGTTTTAGGAGCACATCGCATTATTGATGGCCTAGAAAGTATTGTCAATGCATTATATCCAGATTTGCTAGAGTTGGTTATGATATGAACATGAATAAAAAAATCCTTTTATGGGTTGGAGGGCTTATTCTCCTACTCATGTTTTCCATGATCTTAAGTTTAATGATCGGTTCTGTTTCTGTACCACCTAACTTAACCGTGCGAATACTACTTAATCATCTACCATTTTTAAATTTAGAGCCTAATTGGTCAATTGGCCAAGAATCTATCGTATGGAATTTACGATTACCAAGAGTTTTCTTAAGCCTGTTAGTTGGAGCAATGTTATCTATTGCTGGAGTTGCATTCCAAGGGGTTTTACGTAACCCTTTAGCAGATCCATATATACTGGGTGTTTCGTCTGGGGCTGCACTAGGAGCAGCAATGACCATATTATTTGGACATCAAATCGGATTCCTTGGTCAATTCAGCCTTCCCCTTTTTGCTTTTATTGGAGCGATTATCTCACTAGGCCTAGTCATTTTATTAACCTCAACCCAGCATATTCGTTCAAATGAGATACTAATTTTAGCTGGGGTTGTTATTCAAGCTTTTTCGGGAGCAATATTAACTTTTTTAATTGCGTTGTCTGGTGAAAAAATGCAATCGATTATCTTTTGGATGATGGGAAGTTTAGCCAACCATGATTGGATAGATGTAAGGATCCTTTTGCCTTATTTTCTAGTTGGTTTATTGTATTTAGGCACGCAATACCGAGAATTAAATATATTGGCTTTAGGTGAACAAGCTGCAACACATTTGGGGATCGAAGTAGAGAAGAAAAAGTTTTATATTTTAACCGTTGCTTCATTACTTGCTGCAGCAGCAGTATCGATTGTTGGTATCATCGGATTTGTTGGTCTGATTATCCCTCATCTTATTCGCTTATTAACTGGACCAAACCATCGGAATTTGCTTCCTATTTCTACTTTAGCAGGGGCGTTGTTTTTATTGTGGGCTGATACAATAGCTAGAACAATTATTCCTTCAAGAGAAATTCCAATCGGTGTAGTTACAGCAATGATCGGTGCACCTTTTTTTGCTTATTTGCTTCGAAAGGGAATAAGGAGAGAACATTAATGAAGATTTTTGAGTTGCAAAGCTTATCTTTTAAATATGGTACAAAGGAAATTTTATCAGGGATTTCCTTTGAGATAAAACTGGGTGAAAGTTTTGGAATCATTGGGCCTAATGGAAGTGGAAAAAGCACTCTTTTACGAATGATGAGTGGGCTTTTATCAAAATTTGCTGGCGATATTTTTTTACAGGGTAAATCTATTCAACATTACAGCAAGAAGGAACTTGCAAAAATTATTGCTTTTGTTGGCCAAGAAGGAACCCCTCCTCTTCCTTTTACTGTACATGAAGTCGTGGCCATGGGGAGATATCCTTGGTTAAAACCATTTGCTAATCTCTCTGCTAAAGATGATGAAGTGATCAAAAACGCGCTGATTTTGATGAATCTCTGGGAAAAAAGAAACAGTCTCATTCAAACCTTATCTGGTGGGGAACGGCAATTAGTGGCTTTAGCCCGCGCAATGGTACAGGAACCTAAGATTCTTTTTTTGGACGAACCCACCACTTATTTAGATATCGGTCATCAAGTATTGGTATTGCAACTAGTTAGGAAATGGCAGGAGGAAAAAGACTTAACCGTGGTCATGGTATTACATGATTTAAATCTGGCGGCACAGTATTGCGATCGGTTATTGCTTATGAAACAGGGAAATATACAAAGAATCGGCAAAGTTGTTGAAGTTCTGAGAAAAGAACATATAGAAGAGGTTTATCAAACAAAAACAATTATGGTGAAACATCCAGAACTGGGAATTCCACAGGTTCTGCTACCAAATTAATCATTCTAACAGTTTTAAAATTTTTATAAAATAGATATAAAGGAATCAAAATTAAAGAAAGGGGATGTTCTTAATGGCGATTGTTGAAGTAACGATTACTCCACTAGGTACTGGAACACCAAGTGTTAGTCATTATGTAGCGGAAGTACATAAGGTTTTGGAGCAAGCACCTGAAACGCTTAAATATCAATTGACTCCTATGAGCACGATTATTGAAGGAGAGCTACAGGATATTTTATCCGTCATTCAAAGAATGCATGAGGTTCCTTTTGAAAAGGGAGCCTTAAGAGTATCTACTTCAATCAAAATCGATGATCGTCGTGATAAAAAAGCATCGATGGAGCAAAAGCTAAAATCTGTTCAAGAAAAACTTTAATTTTCAATAGAAATAAAAGCCTAATCATAGAGGAAGACTACTTTATTAGTAGCCTTCTTTTTTATGATAAAGTTTACATTAACTTATCTTTTCATTTCTAATATTTTTTTTTGCAGAAAACAGGATAAATATGGTATAGTTATTTTTCAGATGAAGGGATAAGAAGGAGAATAATCATTCATGTTTTTAGATAAATTCGCTCCCAATTTGCATGTGAAATCGATATATGATATTGATCTACAAGCCTTGAAAAAAGCTGGAATCACCTCGATCATCACTGACTTAGATAACACATTGGTTGAAGCTGATTCACCAGAGTATACGCCAAAGTTAGTGAAATGGCTAGATGACTTACAAGAAATGGGTTTTAAGGTGATGATCGTATCCAATAATAATAAGACAAGAGTTTCTGAATTTGCCGATCCTTTAACTGTTCCTTATATCTATAAAGCAAGGAAACCGTTTAAAGATGCATTTCATAAAGCATTAGAACTTTTAGGTTCGACCGTGAATGAAACGGTTGTAATTGGTGATCAATTACTAACAGATGTACTTGGTGGTAATCGGATAGGCCTTTATACCATTTTAGTAGTTCCTATCTCCAAAAAGGAAGGATTAGGAACAAAAATCAACCGTTTCTTCGAAAGACGAATCTTAACTTGGATGAAAAAACGGGGAATGATGTCATGGGAGGATTAGCTTAAAATGACGGAGATTAAATATTGCGAAGGTTGTGGAGTGGCCCTACAGACGGAAGACTCGAAAAAGGCGGGCTATATTCCTACCTCTACATTAAATAAAGAACATTTAATTTGCCAAAGGTGTTTTCGTATTAAACATTATAATGAAGTACAACCGATACAAATAGATGAAGATGAATTTCTGCAAATTTTACATAATATAAGCAATACGAAAAGTCTTGTCATTCAAATTGTAGATTTGTTTGATATTGATGGGACTTTTATCCAAGGATTACCTCGTTTTATTGGCCATAATCCTTTTATCATGGTTGCTAATAAAATCGATTTATTTCCTAAGTCTACAAATAGGGACAAGGTCAAAATTTGGTTAAAACAATACGCTAGAGAACATGGGCTTTCTCCAGAAGAGATTTTCCTCATAAGTGCTGAACATAATCTTGGTATACTCGAAGTAGTAGACTTTATTCAATCTTATCGAAAAGATCAGGATGTTTTTGTCGTGGGTGCAACCAATGTGGGTAAGTCATCATTTATAAATCGAGTGATTCATGAATTACAAGGTGAAACACAAGTGGAACTTACCACTTCAAGATTTCCAGGCACTACTCTCAACGAGATACGTCTTCCATTAGAAGATGGTCATTACCTAATTGATACGCCAGGAGTAGTAAACCGTGATCGTTTGAGTGAATGGGTCTCTCCACATACATTAAAAGTAATTTCACCTAAAAAAACCGTGAAACCTAAGGTTTATCAATTAAATGGTCAGCAAACTCTATTTTGGGGTGGATTGGCTCGAATCGATCAAAATGGGGATTCAACTAATACTTTTGTTTGTTATATTTCTAATGAGCTGCCTATTCATCGAACAAAAAGGAGTCAGGCAGAAGAGATTTATCAGAAACATCTAGGAGAACTACTTAGCCCTCCTACAAAGGAAGAGATTGGAGCTTTACCAAATTTGATGAAACATTCCTTTAAAGTTTCTGGAAAAGAAAAAATGGACATTGTGATCTCAGGTTTGGGATGGATAAGTGTTGGAGGAGAATCGACAAATGTAGATGTTTTTGTGCCGAAGGGAATAGGGGTACACATTCGTAAAGCATTGATCTAATCTTTATATTTTATAGGTAAATGAAACTTTAAAGGAAGTATTTTTTGGGAGAGTTTGATATGGTAAATAGTGAAACAGGGATCATCGGGTTAATTGGTCATCCAGTCGCCCATTCCAAATCCCCACAAATGCATAATGCCAGTTTAAGGAATTTAGGTTTGAATGATATCTATTTAGCATTTGATGTAAAACCAGAGAATTTAAAAGATGCCATTCAAGGAATAAGAGCCTTATATTTTAAGGGATGCAACGTAACGATTCCCTATAAAGTAAATGTAATTCCTTTTTTGGATGAAATATCTGAAGAGGCAGCAAGAATTGGCGCAGTTAACACCATCGTTAACAAAGATGGAAAACTGATTGGCTACAATACAGATGGAGAAGGATATCTTCGATCACTAGAAGAAGAAACGGGTTTTCAGCTTCAAGGGAAACGGATTATGATTTTGGGGGCTGGGGGTGCTTCTAGGGCGATTAGTTATACCTTATCTCTGCAACCAATTGAGGGCATGGTTCTAGTTAATCGTGATCTGAATAAGGCAAACGCATTATTAAACGAGTTAAAGCAGACTGATTATCATAAAGCGATTACATATCATGAACTTCCAAATGAAATGGAACAAGTAGATCTTATCATCAATACGACATCGATAGGGATGTATCCCAATATCAAGGAAACACTTATAAAAAAAGAATGGATTCAACCTCACCATTTAGTTAGTGATATTGTTTATAATCCTCTTGAAACCAAGTTATTGCAAGATGCCAAGGCTCAAGGAGCAAAGATTCATTCTGGTTTAGGGATGTTTATTTATCAAGGCGTGATTGCCTTTGAAAAATGGACCGGAATCACTCCAGATCCAAATATTATGAGACGTGTAGTATTAGATTCTATCGTTTAGGAAGGAAGAAAAAATATGTTAACGGGAAAACAAAAAAGGTATTTACGCTCACTTGCACACCATCTTGATCCTATTTTTCAAGTAGGTAAAGGTGGGGTTAATGAAAACATGGTGAAACAAATCAATGAGGCTTTAGAAGCAAGAGAACTGATTAAAGTTTCTGTATTAAAAAATAGCCTAGAGGATGCTGATGAAGCAGCAGCTGCCATTGTAGAAGGTACCAATGCAGAATTGGTTCAGATTATTGGCCATACGATCGTGTTATATAAGGAATCAAAGGAAAATAAAGAAATCGAATTACCGAGGTAATGATGAAAAAGATTGGAATACTTGGAGGAACCTTCGATCCGCTTCATATTGGACATCTTGTCATGGTGGATCAAGTATTGTTTTACGCAAAGCTTGATGAAATTTGGTTTATACCAGCGCCGATACCTCCTCATAAAAGTGAGGAAAAAATCACACCGATTCAACATAGGGTAGAAATGTTGAAACAAGTGATGAACATTGATCAACGATACAAGCTCTGTACGATTGAATTAGAACGTTCTGGACCATCGTACACCATTGAAACGATAAAGGAATTGAAAAGAAGGTATCCAGATCATCTTTTTTATTTTATAATTGGCGGGGACATGGTTCAATATCTACCGAAATGGGTTGGAATCGATGAATTGTTATCATTGGTTCAATTTATTGGTTTAGAAAGACCAGGATATCAGCTTGCTCCACAGTCACCGACTATGGAAAAAATCTATAAACAGGTGCAAATGCTGCCAATGCTACAATTAGATATCTCATCCACTCAAATTCGGGATTGGGTAAAGATGGGGAGAACGATCCGTTATGTCGTTCCCGATGTTGTGGAACAATATATTAAGGAGCATCATCTTTATGAAGATTGATTTAACATGGTTAAAATCCGAATTAAAACAACAAGTAACAGCGCATCGTTATATTCATTCATTAGGTGTAGCGGAAACTGGGAAACAGTTAGCCAAAGGATACGGTGCAGATCCTGAAAAAGTTGAGCTAGCCGGGATATTACATGATTTTTGCAAATTTTGGTCAAAAGAGGAATTGGCTAATGAAATAAGAAAACATGAAGTATTAACAAATGATTTGTTAGATTACAATGCAGAATTATGGCATGGACCAGTTGCTTCTGTCATTGTGCAAGAAAGGTTTCAAATTGATGATGAGGATGTAATTATGGCAATTCGTTATCACACTTCTGGAAGAGAACAAATGTCAACGATTGAAAAAATTGTTTGTTTGGCTGACTATATTGAACCCTCTCGACAATTTCCAGGAGTTGAGGAAATTCGGAAATGGGCAGAAAAAGATTTAGACAAAGCCTTATTAGCCGCAATCGATGGTACAATTCAATTTTTGATCAAGAAAAAAATGAAGATTTATCCTTTAACAGTTAGAGCAAGAAACGATTTAATTGACCAGATTGAAAAGAAAAGAAAAAAGGAGGATGAAAATGGCATTATCGGTTAGAGAAATTGCCGAGTTGGCTGCACAAACAGCTAGTAATAAGAAGGCAAAAGATGTTGTCATTTTAGATATTAGAGGATTATCAGTGATCGCTGATTACTTTGTTATTTGTAGTGGTAATTCTGAAACACAAGTACAAGCTGTGGCCAATGAGATTAAGGACAAAATGCATGAAGTTGGTGTTTTAGTAAAAGGGTCTGAGGGCATGGATCAGGCAAGATGGATCCTTATCGATCTTGGTGATGTTGTTGTCCATATCTTTCATAAGGAAGAAAGGGAATTTTACCATTTAGAACGTTTATGGGGAGATGCACCCCGAATTGAATTTGAGGAGAATACAGAATGAGTTTACAAACAGGTATGTACCATGTATTAAAGGTGGAAAGAGAGTCTCCATTTGGTTATTTTTTAAGCGATGGAACAGAAGATGTACTTCTTCATTTTTCTGAGACTAATCAGCAAAAGTTTGAACTAGGGGATCAGATTGAAGTCTTTTTATATAATGACCATAAAGGAAGAATAGCTGCAACGTTGCATACCCCAAAAATTGTTATGGGTGAAATTGGTTTTTTAACTGTAGATGGATATGAAACAAGAATGGGTTTTTTTCTAGATAATGGAATTAGTAAGCAAGTTCTTTTACCTATATCTGAATTGCCAGAAGAAAAGAAAATTTGGCCAAAACCTGGTGATCAATTATTAGTCAAATTGGTTCATGATAAGCAAAAACGCTTATTGGCCCATTTGGTAGATGATGAACAGGAAATAAAGAGTTTCATCGATCAACAATTAGATGGTCATTTGCCAGATCCTATAAAACAAACCCAATTTGTAAAAGGGATTGTACTTCGTCATATAAGTGTAGGCGCACATGTTTATTTGGAAAATCATCAAATTGGTTTTCTCCATCGTATGGAACAAATACATGAACTAAGATTAGGGGAAAAAGTACAGGTAAGACTTACCTTTGTTCGCGATGATGGTAGAGTAAATCTCTCAATGAAACCATTAAAGCAAACCAGTAGAATAGAAGATGCAGACCGTATTTTAGAGGTATTACATGAACGGGGAGGGGCTATGCCTTATTGGGATAAAACCCCACCAGATATTTTACAAAAGAAATTTAATTTAAGTAAAGCAGCATTTAAACGAGCATTAGGAAAGTTGATGAAGGATGGAGTCATTTATCAAGAGGAAGGATGGACTTATTTAAAGAATCGAGATGAATTATAAAAAATTTGCCTATGTTTATGACCAATTGATGAAAGATGCTCCATATGACCAATGGATAAAAATAACGGAGATGCTCATTAAAAAATACAACCTTCATCCTTCACGGATCATTGATTTAGGCTGTGGTACTGGGAATATCGCAATCCCTTTAAGTAAACAGGGCTACCAAATGATCGGGGTTGATTTATCCGAAGAAATGTTGTCCATCGCTTTTGACAAGATGTTAGAATCACATGTTTCTTTTCCTCTTATTCAACAAAACATGATGGAGTTAGATATTGATCAAAAGGTTGGACTTATCATAAGTTATTGCGATTCATTTAATTACTTACACGGAATCGAAGAGGTAAAAAAAGCATTTATTCAAGTGAATAAACATCTTGAGGACGGGGCATACTTTATATTTGATATGCATTCTCCTTACAAATTTAGGGAAGTCTTCCATGATCAAACCTTTGCTTGGAATGATGAGGATATTTCTGTGATTTGGCAAACAGAGGTAGATATCGATCAATTGATGGTAAACCATGATCTAACTTTTTTTGTGAAGCAATCTGAGCATTGTTATGAAAAGTTTCAAGAAACTCATATTCAGCAAACATATTCCATGGAAATGGTAAAACAAGGCTTAGAAGAAACGGGTTTTGAATTAGAGGAAGTTTTTGGTGATTTTCAATGGCAACCAGTTCAAGAAAATACTGAGCGGATTTTTTACGTTGCAAGAAAACAATCTTAATTTCTATTGACATTTTACGACAAGATTGCATATAATCATAAATAATCTGATCTAGTACAAAAGTAATGCAAAGGAGTAGTAACAAGCCATAGATTTTGAGAGAGTCGGTGGTTGGTGAGAACCGATAATCAAAAGCTTGCGAACTCGCCTTTAAACTGTAGATAGGAAAGCAAAGTACTCTCTACCGTACCTCTGCGTTAAAGAGCTCGAGTGGTATTTATGGTTGAGTAGATATCATTAGGGTGGTACCACGGGAAATGTAACCTAACCTCTCGTCCCTAGCACATGCTTTGGGGTGGGAGGTTTTATTATTTTTTAGGAGGTTTTTACCATGAATGAACAGGTTTATCAACCTAGAGAAATTGAACGAAAATGGCAACAAATCTGGGAAGAAACAGATGCACACAAAACCAATGAAGATGAAAAAAAACCCAAATTTTATACCTTGGAGATGTTCCCATACCCTTCTGGCGAAGGATTACATATGGGGCATGTCCGTGTTTATACCATTGGTGATGTGATCGCTCGTTTTAAACGAATGAAGGGATATCAAGTCCTTCATCCAATGGGTGCTGATGCGTTTGGATTACCTGCAGAAAATGCCGCAATCCAAAGAGGAGTCAACCCAAGAGAGTGGACCCTAAACAATATGGAAAGGATTCGTAATGAACAAAAACGTTTAGGTGTTTCATATGACTGGGATCGTTATGTAGCCACCTGTCTACCTGATTATTATAAATTCACCCAATGGCTCTTCTTGCTTTTCTATGAAAGAGGGTTAGCTTACAAGAAAAAAGCAGCAGTTAACTGGTGTCCTACTTGTAACACGGTATTAGCAAATGAACAGGTCGAAGATGGGAAATGTTGGCGTTGTGATAGCGAAGTGACCAAAAAAGAATTAAACCAATGGTTCTTCCGTATCACTGATTATGCGGAACGCTTACTTCAAGATTTAGACCAATTAGAGGGTTGGCCTGATAAAGTAAAAATGATGCAAAAAAACTGGATTGGTAAAAGTGAAGGAGCAGAAGTGGTTTTTACTGTTCCAGCATTAGAGGATACGAAGATTTCAGTGTTTACAACTCGCCCAGACACTTTATATGGTGTAACCTATATGGTTGTTGCACCGGAACATCCTCTTGTCCCCCAATTGATTGCAGGGAAAGAGAATGAAAAGGCAATTCTTGAGTTTATTGAAGAATTGAAAAAGGTAAATGAAATTACCCGTACCTCTACTGAAGTGGAGAAAGTGGGTTATTTTACTGGAACCTATGCCAAACACCCGTTAACAGGGGCAGATATTCCAATCTGGGTAGCTAACTATGTGTTAATGGATTATGGTACAGGGGCTGTTATGGGAGTTCCTGCTCACGATGAGCGTGACTTCTTATTTGCAAAAAAATATCAACTTCCCATTAAAATTGTGGTTCAGTCTAAAGAGGGTGAACCTTATACACTAGAACAAATGACTGGGGCATATACAGAGGATGGAGTTCTTGTAAATTCAGATCAATTTAATGGTTTAAACAATAGGGAAGCGATTCGAACAATTGGTGAATATCTTGAAAAAATAGGTAAAGGAAAATTAACTGTATCTTATCGTTTACGTGATTGGCTTATTTCTCGTCAACGTTACTGGGGAACACCTATTCCAATGGTGTATTGTGAAACATGTGGAAATGTACCCGTTCCTCTTGAGCAATTACCTGTTATTTTGCCAGAAGACGTAGTGTTTAACGGTAAAGATAATCCTTTAACCACTTCAGAAGCATTTGTTCATACGACTTGTCCGAAATGTGGGGGTCCTGCTCACCGAGAAACAGATACGATGGATACATTTATTGATTCATCATGGTATTACTTCCGTTACGCAAGCCCTCATGAAGAGATCAAACCATTTGATTCAAGACAAGTAAATAAATGGCTTCCAGTTGATGAATATATTGGTGGAATTGAACACGCTGTATTGCATCTACTCTATTCACGTTTCTTTACAAAAGTATTTTATGATGCAGGTCTTATTTCATTCCAAGAGCCTTTTAAGTCCCTTCTTACTCAAGGAATGGTACTTAAAGACGGAGCAAAAATGTCCAAATCAAAAGGGAATGTCGTTAGTCCAAATGAGATCATTGAAAAATATGGTGCTGATACAGGGCGTCTATTTATCCTATTTGCTGCACCACCTGATCGAGATCTAGATTGGAGCGATTCAGGAGTAGAGGGAAGTCATCGCTTCTTAAATCGTGTGTGGAGAATGGTACAACAGCATCTAGAAACCCTTACACAGACTTATCCATACCAAGTGGAAACTGATGCGGAAAAAGAGCTTCGCCGCATGATTCATCTTACCATCAAACGAGTGACTGAAGATATTGATGAAAGAGATAACTTTAACACAGCAATTAGCGCAATTATGGAGTTAGTAAACAAAATTTATGTTTATCCAGAGGATGGCAATAAAGGGTTGCTAAAAGAAGCGATTGAAACCACTGTCATTCTACTTGCTCCGATGACACCACATCTGGCAGAAGAATTGTGGCAAATGATGGGACAAAGGGAAAGTATTCATAAAGAAAAATGGCCAACATATCAAGAAGAGTATTTAGTGTTAGATGAAGTGGAAATTGCAGTACAAATCAATGGAAAAATCAAAGGAAAAATGGTTGTTCCGACTTCCTATTCCAAAGAGGAGTTAGAAAAGGAAGTTCTTTCTGATCCAAGATTAGAAGAATGGAAGGCTGGTAAAGAAGTCCGTAAAGTGATTGTCGTTCCAGGAAAACTGGTCAATATTGTTGTTAGCTAATAAATCATAAGAAAGACTACTGGACAAACCAGTAGTCTTTTTGTACAAAAAGCAGGAAATTTATGCTTTTTATCAAATATTAGGAATGTGTTTTCATTTTATTCGCATATGCTGTGAACATTTCCATTGTTACTTCTTTTCGAGAAGGAAGCTGATTCTTTAGTGCGTATCGATTCATTTCATTAGTCCATTGATTTAACTTAGTTAAATCTACATTTTTTCCTATTTTATATTCGGTTAGTAATTCATCTATAATCCGTTCACGCTGCTGATCCATTTGTTTATATACTTCGATGGCATGAACTTTTTCATTTACTTTTTTTGATATTTCCAAATGAACGCTATTCATTTTATCACCTCAACCTTTTGATTCTATTATTTTATATCAATAATTAAAAAAATGCAGTAGTAGAAAGGGGAAGAAGAATGGGAAGTCTCCCAAATATACGGTTTACAAAAAGAGAAAAAGTCTTACTCGGACTGTTGATTATTTTTTTACTTATCATCATTAGTCAATACATCTCTTATCATCAAAAACAGCCACCTACGTTTGCGGATGAACCTTTAGTTGAGTTATCCACCGAAAAAGGGGATACCCCACAAGGAGAAGTAAAGCAAACGGAAATGACAAATCCTAAGAAGATAGTAGTTGATGTGAAAGGAGCAGTAGCAAAACCAGGAATCTACCAATTAACAGAGGGGTCAAGGGTAAAAGAAGCGTTAGATCTTGCTGGAGGGACCTTAGCAAATGCAGATTTAAACCAAGTCAATTTAGCTCAAAAAATCGCAGATGAAATGGTCATTTTTGTCCCTGTTCAAGGAGAAACACTAAATGGTGTATCTTCTGGATTAGGTGTATCTTTTGAATCAAATGCTGAAACAATTTCCATCAACCAAGCAAGTGAAGAAGAGCTGATGCAATTAGATGGAATTGGTCCTGCTAAGGCAAAAGCTATTATAGAATACCGAACAAAACAAGGTAAATTTCAGACGATTGAAGATCTGATGAATGTGCCAGGAATCGGCCAAAAAACTTTTGAACAAATAAAAGAAAAAATTTCAGTGCATTAACAGAATAATGTGTTATAATATTTTACAATTACATAATAAACTCTTATCCAGAGTGGCGGAGGGACTGGCCCGAAGAAGCCCGGCAACCCCACAAGTTAATTGTGAAGGTGCTAATTCCAGCAGACGAAAGTCTGAAAGATAAGAGAATTAGGTTTTACACCTCTTTCTCTTTGAAAGAGGTTTTATTTTTTTCTAAGGAGGAATTAAAAATGACAGAATTAAGGAAAGAAGAGAAAGGACTAGCAACATTAGCAATTCATGGAGGGTATACTGCAAGTAAACACTTAGGGGCGACAAATGTTCCAATCTATCAAACGGCAGCCTACCAATTTGAGAATTCAGAGCATTCTGCTGCCCTGTTTAATATGGAACAAGAAGGTAATATTTATAGCCGAATTAGTAACCCAACAACAGATCTATTAGAACAACGTTTGGCAGCTTTAGAAGGAGGAGTAGGTGCCTTAGTTACTGCTTCTGGACAATCGGCAGCATTATTATCTATTCTTAATATTGCTGAAACTGGAGATGAAATCATTGCTTCCAAAAACTTGTATGGGGGTACCATCACCTTATTTACATATACATTACAAAGATTAGGAATTACGATTCATTTTGTAGATCAAAATGATTTAGATCAATGGCAAAAGCATGTGAATGAAAGAACAAAAGCCTTTTATATTGAGTCCATTAGTAATCCTTCTTTAGATGTTCCAGATATAGAGGAACTAGCTAATTTAGCACATCAAAATGGAGTTCCATTGATTGTGGATAATACATTTGCAACCCCTGTATTATTACGTCCATTTGATTTTGGGGCAGATCTTGTGATCCATTCCACAACCAAATATATTGGAGGGCATGGTAATACGATCGGGGGAGTTGTCGTAGATAGTGGAAAATTTCCATGGGACAATGGGAAATTTAAGCGATTAAGCGATCCAGATCCTGCCTACCATGGACTAAGCTATATAGAACATGTCGGAGAACAGGCATATATTACAAAATTGAAGGCACAATTAAATCGGGATATTGGTGCAACCATGGCACCATTTAATGCATTTCTGTTAATTCAAGGGTTAGAAACGCTTTCTCTTCGCATGGAAAGACATAGTACAAATGCGTTAGCTGTAGCAAACTTTTTATCTCAGCATCCGCAAGTTGAATGGGTGAATTATCCTGGTTTAGAGAATCATTCAACCTATACCTTAGCCAAGAAATATTTAGATCATGGGCAAGGAGGTATCCTGACCTTTGGTGTAAAAGGTGGATATGAAGCAGCAAAACGCTTCATCGATAAGGTTCAATTATTTACCCATGCTGCAAATGTAGGTGATGTTAGATCCTTAGTTATCCATCCAAGTAGTTCAACTCATCACCAGTTAACAAACGAACAAAAGATAGCTGCAGGTGTATCAGATGATTTAGTTCGAGTATCTGTTGGAATCGAAGATATTAATGACTTATTAGCTGATCTTGAACAGGCTCTAGCAGAATAATTATTGACTTATTCCTAAGAAATACAATATTGTATAGGTAAATGATAAAAAGGGGAGCTTTCCATGAGTCTTTTAACAACAAATGAACAAATCAAAGAACTGATTCAAGAAACAAAACGTATCGCAATTGTAGGATTATCCAATAAACCTGATCGTGATAGCTATAGAGTGGCTGAGTATTTATTAAATCATGGTTTTGAGATTATTCCAGTCAATCCAACCATCGATGAAGTATTAGGAGTAAAAGCTGTTGCCTCCTTAAAAGAAATTAAAGGGACAGTCGATATGGTTGATGTATTCCGTCGTGCTGATCAAGTCATGCCTGTTGTAGAAGAGGCGATTGAAATCGGAGCAAAATCAATTTGGTTCCAATTAGGTGTGGTTAATGAAAAAGCGGCCAAGGAAGCTTCTGATAAAGGTTTAAAAGTGGTTATGGATCGCTGTATAAAGATTGAACATGGAAGATTATTCTTTTAAAGGAATGAAGTTTAGGATGGGAAAAGAAAAAGAACAAAAAGATCAGCATTACCGTAAAAGCTGGGATGAATATTTTATGGATTTGGCCTTTACCGTCGCTGAAAGAGCAACTTGTCCGAGAAGACATGTAGGAGCAATCCTTGTTAAAAACAAGAAATTGCTGGGTACAGGCTACAACGGAAGCCCCTCAGGGGTCGCTGATTGCTATGAACAGGGGTGTCTAATCGAACACTATCATGAAAATGGTGTAGAAAAAGAAAGATGTATTCGAACCATTCATGCAGAAGTAAATTTAGTTTTGTTTACCAATCGCGAGGATCGAGAAGATGCTACTGTTTTTGTAACGGATTCCCCTTGCTATAACTGTGCGAAGATGTTAGCAAATAGCGGTATCAAAGAAGTTGTATATGAGCGAGTCTATGAAAAAGACCATCCTAAAGTTTCTGCCCTTTTTAATGAAGCAAAGATTCAATATCGACAATATTTAAGAAATAGTGTGCCAGCCCTTCCTCAGTAATGATGGAGGGTTTTTTTCATGATAAAAAAGGAAGGGAAACAAGGAAATAGAGAGAATTATCTATAGGAATCATGTAATGTGAGGTAGATGTTTCCTGATGCAAAGGTATCCTTTATTCTTATTATCATTATTTTGGCTTACTGGTCTTTATCTTGGCTATTATCAGATTGACCTATCCCTATTTATTTGGGTTATTGGCTTAGGTTTAGGTTTCTTATTAGTAGCCTTATCAATTGGCTCTTACTATAGAAAGTCAAAATATTGGCTAGTATGGTTAATATTTGCTGTTATAATTTTTGCATTTTTTCGAATGACTCTGTATCAAGATCAACACCAGACACAACTCTCAAATGAATTTGTACAAGAGGATCAAGAGATTGGAATCCGAGGCTATATTGCTGCAACACCAATGATTGATGGTGATTTAGTTAAATTGATGGTAAGTCCCATCTCCTATCAATGGGATCAAAAAGAAGTTCCAATCAATTCTAAAGAAAAAGTCCTTGTTTACATCTATCTTAGAACAAAATCTGAACTGCAGAAGGTTCATGAGTGGGAAAATGGCATGGGCATCATGTTGTATGGAAAGTTGGAAAAGCCACAAACTGCCAAAAACCCGGGACAGTTTGATTATCGCAACTATTTAGAAAAACGTGGGGTCTATTGGAAGGTGGAAGTAGACCAGCCATCTACGATAAAGGTGTCAGATCGATTTAGCTTGTTGGCAAGCCTAAACCGTGTGAAAGATAAATTAACGTTACAAATCGATCAGTTGTATACAGAACCTAATGCTGGTTTTTTAAAGGCCTTACTATTAGGAGAAGACCAGCAAATCTCTGAGGAACTTAAAGAGGATTTTTCTATTCTTGGGCTTAGCCATCTTTTGGCGATTTCAGGCTTACATTTATCCATGATTACCTTTGTTCTTTTCTGGCTTTTAACAAAGATTGGCTTGACACGTGAACATATCGCTATAACTGCAGGATTTGTCTTAATTGGATATATGTTTTTAACAGGAGCAAGTGCTTCTGTTGTTCGAGCCACTTTAATGGCTTTATTGATGTTTTATGGTCTTATTTATAAACGTGCTTTATTTTCCCTACAATCGTTAGCAACTGCTTTTATACTAATGACATTTTATCAACCGATGTGGATTTATGATATAGGATTTCAATTATCGTTTGTTGTCACCCTTACCTTAATCTGGGGATATTCTAGAGTGGAGAAACGGATTCCGATTAAGCAAAGGTGGTTAAGGTCTACCTTGACTGTGCTAATCATCACACAATTCGCTTCATTTCCATTGGCCTTCTATTATTTTCACCAGTATTCGCTGCTATCATGGTTAGGCAATTTTCTTTTTGTGCCGATCTTTAGCATGGTGATACCGGTTAGCTTTGCTTTGCTCTTTTTTAGTTTTTTTTCTTTCAATCTTATTGAACCGCTAGCAAGTATTCTAAACTGGACATTAAGTCAGTTATTTGAGGTTATTCACCTATTTTCTAAACTCTCTGTATTTCATTTTTATGGCTATTTTCCCTTTATAAAAGTTGTTTTACTCTATACCCTGTTTTTTTGGATACTGATCAGAAACGAAGTGAAGAATGCTTTTATTTCCTATGATCTGAAAAAGAAAATCTTTCTACTTGAGAAAATAAGTATATTATTATTGGTTGTTGCGCTTATCATTCCAGTTTTTTTGCCAAAGCAAGGTATGGTCACTTTTATTGATGTTGGTCAAGGGGACAGTATTCTGATTCAGACTCCAGGGAATGATCAAGTGCTTATTGATGCTGGAGGAACACTAACCTTTCAAAAAGAAGATTGGCAAAAAAGAAAGAATCAATTCGACACAGGTGAAGACATCATCTTACCATATTTACATTATATGGGAATTGATGTTTTGGATATGGCGGTTTTAACCCATGAAGATCAAGATCATATAGGTGGGTATCTTTCCTTAGTCGACCAACTAGAGATTCGAACATTCGTCGTAGGCAAAGAGTTTCCTAGGACTGAATTGGGCAAGGAACTTCAAAAGAAGTTAATAGAAAAGAAAATAAAAATCATTCACGTTAATCAGATCCAACATGTTAAACTAGACAATGAGTCAGTCTTTACTTTTATTCCAATCGATATCTCTGGTTCTTTAAAAGAAAATGATCACATGTTAGTGGCCTTTTTAAAACTTTACGATACATCAATAGCACTAGCCGGGGATTTAGAAGAAATAGGCGAGTACAAGATATTAGATACTTATCATGTGAAGCCTATTGATATTTTGAAAGTTGGACATCATGGAAGTAAAACCTCTACATCAGATCTTTGGTTACAATCACTAGAGCCAAAAGAAGCGGTCATATCTGTGGGAGAAAATAACTTGTATCGCCACCCTTCTAATGAGGTGGTTCAACGATTACAAGAGCAAAACATTAACATATGGAGAACAGACCAAGATGGAGCCATCATGATTTATATCAATAATGATGGATTTCGGATTGAAAAAAAGATAAAAAATGATGAAATTCAGCAACAAAATATAACGAAGATTCGTCAATTGAGAGAGGAGGGCTAAGGCATCTTGAATCATATAGAATTAGTTCAACTAGCAAAAACAGGAAATCAAGCGGCACTTATAGATTTACTCAAAAGCATAGAGCATTCCATTTACAAAACCGCTTATTATTTTATGGGAAACGAACACGATGCAAAGGATGTCGCTCAGGAAGCTCTCATTAAGGTATATACTAAATTAAGTACGTTTGAAGAAAAAGCTCAATTTCATACCTGGGTCCAACGTATTACCACCAATATTTGTATGGATAAATATCGGAAAAATAAAAAGGAAGTTTCGATTGATCTTTTTGAGATGAAATTAACGAACCATTCAAATATAGAGACAGATATTGAAAACAAGATGATGGTGGAAGAATTACTAGCTCATATGAATCAACTACCCAATAAAATTCGATCAGTGATGATATTAAGATATCTACAAAATTTTTCTTATCAGGAGATCGCTGAGACATTGGATTTGCCATTAAATACTGTGAAATCCTATCTTTTCCGTGGTAGAGACCAACTGCAAGCGTTAATAAATCAAACTCAACAAGGAGGTGTTCAACGTTGATTCGTTGTGAAGAGGCTAAAGAATGGATACAGCTACAATTAGATCACGAATTAGATGAATCAAATCAGGTATTATTACAAGAAAACCTAACATCTTGCAGTGCTTGTCGTGATTATCATGAGAAAATGAATCAGTTACATTTACAATTAAGCCAAATGCCGAAACCCACCCTTCATGGAAGCCTTGTCGATCAACTGTTTCAAGCAGATACAAATCAGGTACAAATACCTGTATTTAAGAATAAATCAAGATGGTTTAAAGGATCTTTAAAGAAACCATTGATTGGTGTTTTGGCTGCATCCATTCTTATCGGGTTATGGTTTCCGGTCTCAGGTTTATTTGTGAGCAATCAGTCGTCTTCTAGTGACAAGGGACAAATTGCAGTTTTTGATGCGCCGATAAACCAAAATGTAGGTCAAACAACATTCGTTCAATCTAATGTAAAAGAAAGTAAATCAGAGCAAGAAGGAAATCTTGGTAAAGGATTAAATAAAGAACCAAATAATAAAGAAACAAGTAATAAACCAACTGATGAATATCAAAAGAAAAAAATGATTGATCAAGAAAATAATAGATCAGTCGCTTTAAAGGATCCAATTCAGGAAGAACAACCTCAAAGGGATAGAAGCTTAACAAAAGATCCATCTGAATCACCAAAGGAAGATGACGCTTTTACTGCAGATGAAAATGGGATGCTAATATCGATAACAGGTACAGAAATTCCTCCTTTTCCTTATCAGATTAAAGAAGAAGACCGACAATTAGTGATTTATGACCAGAATCATATTGAGATCTATCGTACCCATCAATGGGAGGAAGGATTTTCTGTTCATTGGATTGTGGAGAATGAGAATCTAATTAATTATCAACTTTTTGATCAGCAAGGCCAGCTTATAGCAAAATACCAAATCAATATCATAGAGAAGAAAGAAGAAAAGATAGACCAAAAAGAAGAAACAGTTAAGAAAATAGAAGAAACAATTGAATAGAGTGTCACACATCAGCAGGAACTTGCGTATAGTGTAATACGACCATTGCTTCCCGCCCAATGGGAAGATCCTAGGCCTTTTCATTGGGCGTTTACATAAGTGTGATTGGACGATAAAACCGTGGAATTCCACGGTTTTTGTTTTATGTTACTTTAAATTATTTTTATAGAATAAAAATAAGGTATCTGCGTATTCGCGAACATAGATGAAAATATGATACAGATGAGCTCGATCAACAAACTCTTCACGGGTTTTCGGCAATGGAGAGTTAGCGTAATGATCATTTAATTGATTTAATAATTCAGACATTTCTTTAAAAGTCTCTATTGGGTTTAAGCTTGGATTTTTTTGCATTTTAGAAAGTTGTTGTAAAGCTCCTGCAATACTTTTTGAATGTATGCGTGTAGATTGAAGGTGTCCAACTTGGAAAGTTAATTCTTCTAATAGAGTAATCAACTTTTTATATAGTTTTAGCATCGTGATATATTTAGTATAGATATTGATTTCCTCCGAAAGTAAAGCATTTTCTTTGCTAATTTCAGCTTGATCCAACAAGACTTTGATTTGTTTTCTACATTCATAATACTCATCTTGTGTAGGAATAGATCTTAACTCAGGATTCTTTACGTTTGCTGCCATTCGTTCAAAAAAAGTAGAAAAACGAGTATTAAATTCTTCTATATTCTCTTTTAATAGCGCATCATACTTTTGGGGAACAATCAAGTTAACTAGAACGCTAACAACAATTCCTATTCCAATGACTGCTATCTCTTTTAAGGAAAATGAAACAAATTGTTTTCCTGTGATCGGCATCGCATCAAGAACATGATAGACTACAATTGTGGCTAAAATAATACCATCGGCCAATTGAAGTCTTACAATGAGTGAAAGTGCGAGAATTGTTCCGATACCAAAGGCTATTACCGATTTACCCAAAAACACTCCTAAAATCAGTCCAATAATCACTGAAAGTAAGCTACCTAAAAAGAGGGTAACTCCATATCGAATCGTTCGTTTAGATGTTTCTTTCATTGCAATTAAGGCAACAACACCAGAAAAAGTGGTTGTAAATCCTAATGCATGAGCCAATCCAATGGATAAAGAAACAGCAATTCCGGTTTTTATTATCCGCTTCCCAATTTTATACTTCATAAATTTACCTCCTCTTCCTTAGTAATTATACCTGAATAAATTTAGAATTTATAAAAAAACTAGAGCTAATGTTTTGCTCTTATTATAGTATAATGAAGGTTGTTAAAGGAGGGTGGAGCATGTCTAAACGGATTTACTTATTTTATGGAACAGAAAGTTTTCTTATAGAGAATAAAATTAAAAACATCATACATAATTCTATTCCCGAAGACCAAAGGGATATGAATGTGATTACTTACGATTTATTAAGCACTCCGATTGAAGAGATCATCCAAGATGCGGAGACACTACCTTTTTTGGCTGACCATAAAATTGTAATTGGGAAAAATGCGTTCTTATTTACAGGCCAAAAAGTCCCACAAAAGATCGAACATCAAATAGATCGCTTAGAACAATATCTAGAGCAACCCGTTGATTTTAGTACTTTAATTTTTTGGGTACCTGTTGACAAATTAGATGAACGGAGAAAAATAGTGAAACAATTGAAGAAGTTTGCTCAGGTGGAATCATTCTTTTCTCTTTCTGATGCTTCTTTATTAGATTGGCTGACTGAGATTGCTAAAAATGAAGGGGTAGAAATTCCACCAGAAGCTGGTCAGTTGCTTATTCATTTGGTTGGTCAAGACTTACAATTACTAAATCAAGAAATAATAAAAATGGCAACCTATGTTGGGAAAAGTGGACTTATCGATGAAAAAGTCGTTCAAGAATTAAGTGTGCGGACGATAGAACAAGACATTTTTGCATTGATTGAACAAGTTGCGAATTTACAAATTGAAGTGGCTTTTCAAATATTCTATGACTTATTAAAAAATAAAGAAGATCCAATCAAAATGGTGGCATTACTAGCTCGTCAGTTTCGGCTGATCTTGTACTCAAAAGAATTACAGCGAAAAGGCTATTCTGCACAACAAATCGCTTCTCAATTAGGTACCCATCCCTATGCAATACAAATTGCCTTAAAACAATCAGTCAAATTTAATGAACAACAATTACAAAATATCTTAATCAAATTAGCAGAAATCGATTATGAAATCAAAACGGGACTGAAGGACAAGGTATTAGCATTAGAGATGTTTTTCTTTTATTTGAAGAATCCCACTTTCTTCCAATAAAAAAAGCGACCCTTATATGTATGGGTCGTTCTTTTTATCCTCATTTATTAAGCAGTTACATTGGATGAAAGTGAATTAAATTTTTGAGCAAGACGTGATTTTTTACGAGAAGCAGCGTTTTTATGAATAAGCCCTTTAGTTACCGCTTTGTCCAATTTTTTGGTTGCATTCAAGAGAGCGGCCTTTGCAGCTTCTACATCATTATTTTGAACAGCTACTTCAAATGTTTTAATTGCAGTTCGAAGAGCTGATTTTTGAGCAATGTTTCTTGCATGTCTTGTTTCAGTTGTTTTTACACGCTTAATTGCAGATTTAATATTTGGCATTATGTTCACCTCCCTTGGTGCAACAAATAAATAAAGAATTCCAAATACAACATGAAATATTTTAACATGCTCTTATACATATTGCAAGATTTAATCGAATCTGTATAAAGAAACCAATTGGTAAAAGAATAAATATATCTATAGAAGAAGGAGAAGATTGAACATGAAGAAAGGACATGATATTGATTTAAGCCCATACCAAGTACGAACCGACCTTGCATTAGAAAGTCATTTAATGGCTGTAGAACAACAAGGCAATATAATTTCTGGGGTCGAGGTTGATGAACAACAATTAGAGGGTATACATATTACAAAACTATATATTTCAACAGATGAAGGAGCACGTACATTAAATAAAAGGAAAGGGAACTACTTAACTTTTGAAGCTCCTGGGTTAAAGAATCATGATTCAGCATTACAAGATGAAATGACAAATGTTTTTGCAAAGGAGTTTAAGCAATATCTTCAACAGCTACAAATTGCCGACAATGCCAAAGTATTAGTCATTGGGTTGGGAAATTGGAATGTAACTCCTGACGCGGTAGGACCTATGGTTGTAGAAAATTTACTGATCACCCGCCATCTTTTTGAACTGATGCCAGATCAGGTAGAAGAAGGTTTTCGGCCAGTCAGCGCATTAGCTCCAGGGGTTTTAGGGATTACTGGGATAGAAACGAGTGAAATTGTTCAAGGGGTTGTAGAAAGGAGTTGCCCAGATTTGGTAATTGCTATCGATGCACTTGCTTCACGTTCACTTGAACGAGTGAATTCTACAATACAAGTAGCAGATACTGGAATCGCACCTGGTTCGGGGATTGGCAATAAACGAAAGGCATTAGATAAAGAAACATTAGGTGTTCCTGTGATTGCCATTGGGGTACCAACCGTTGTTGACGCGGTCTCAATAACAAGCGATACCATCGATTATATTTTACAATATATGGGAAATCAGATGGATATTCGAAATCCATTTGGCAAACCCTCAAAGAATCCTAAACATCGTGAAAAATTCCTTGGGTTAATTGGAACACTTGAAGAACAAGAAAAACGTCAACTGATTCATGAAGTTTTAGCACCTTTAGGTCACAATTTGATTGTCACCCCAAAAGAAGTGGATACCTTTATAGAAGACATGGCTAACATAATTGCTAGTGGGTTAAATATGGCATTACACCATGCAGTTAATGATGGGAACATAGGATCTTATACTCATTGAACGAAAAAATGAAAGGTTGTTCTAATTCTCCTTTTCCTTGCATAGATTGGTGGTAAAGACTGTAATGAGGAGAAAGGATGAAAATATGAGACAACCTTCTATCCAAAAAATATTTATGTCCCTTTCTTTAGGAACAGCTTTATTGTTTTTGCTATTTAGTATTGTGTTATTACAATTTTCACCAAAGCAACAACAAAATTTAAATTGGTGGAATCAATACACAGTGAAATGGTCTACCAAACAAATTCTTCAAATGTTTGAAATAGAAATTCCTTTTTTCCAAATGAATGTACATGCTCTCACTGAGAATGAGGGCGAAGAAAAAGAAAGTTCATTATTAAGTTTTCTACCTTTCTTCACCCCAAGCCATCCTAATGATTTGATCAAACAGGAGATTCCAGGTTTTTCCGTAATGGATCTCCAACAACTCACAGCATCTAATATTACGGATATTGACCATGAACTAATTGAATCAACTCCTCCGGAGGAATTTTTGCAAGAGAAAAAATTGGACGACCTTGATCCAGCTCAACAAGAAGCATTAAAAACAATGGTTTCAAACAAAAAATTAGTGTTTATTTACCATACACATGATACAGAAGCTTATATCCCAGAGGTAAGAAAAAAAGAACCAGAGATCAAAAAAGAATCTGATATGTATTACAACAGTTCAGTGAATGTGACCCAAGTTGGAAAGAAATTAGGCGAGGAATTAAATAAATTAGGGATTAAATCTGTTGTTTCCACAAAAAAGTATAATCCTGAAAAGTTTAGTTTATCCTATTTAGAATCAAGAAAAACAGTAAAAGCAGCATTGCAGCAGAATGATTACGAATTTATTTTTGATATCCATCGTGATTCGCAACGCCGTGAAGATACGACAGTAAAAATCAATGGAAAAGATTATGCAAAAATTGCTTTTGTTATTGGAACAGGAAACAAAAATTATGAACAAAACAAAGCATTTGCCTTAAAACTTCGAGCTGCGATTGAAAAGCGTTATCCGGGTCTAACAAAACCAATTATCGCAAAAGAGAAGACAAAAGGTGTGAATGGGGAATATAATCAATCCCTTTCACCTAACCTATTGGTGATTGAAGTTGGGGGTATTGATAATACATTTTCGGAAACTGATAGGACAGCAAAAGCACTTGCTGAGGCGGTGGCAGATCTTTATTGGCAAGCTGAACAAGTGGATGCAAAACCACAAAGCAATTCAAATAAGGAGTGAATCCATTGGTTAGATTTACGATTCGTTTTATCTCTATCGTTGTGATCTTAATGTTTGGGATATTGATCAGCATGAATATGGCTGAGAAGGGGATTTACCGAGTTGCTGGTAATCCTAATCTTCCGACAGATAGTTTAAATATTGCTCAAAAAAATCAACAGGTAGAAGTAAAAGTTTTAGGAAAAACGTATACAACAACGATCCCAAAAACAACGAAAACAGAAAAAGATACTTCCCCGAAAGAAAAAGAAGAATCTACGCAAAAGGTGCCTTCCTCTAATCAAATGAGTTTATTAAGCAAGGTAGGAAATGCTTTAAGTATAACCCTGCAAAAAGGAGCAGAGAAAGGATTGGAAATGTTAGCCAATTTCATTCACAATTCTTAAGAGAGCTATAATGGCTCTTTTCTTTTTTGATTCCTGATTGTTTCTATATTGGATAATTGTTATAATATTATGCAGTGTATTTGTCTACGGTTGTAGGAGGAATTTATCATGAGCGATCTTGACAGACAAAAAA
The DNA here is from genome assembly GCF_001748485.2 of Tepidibacillus sp. HK-1. NCBI lineage: Bacteria > Bacillati > Bacillota > Bacilli > Caryophanales > Bacillaceae > Tepidibacillus > Tepidibacillus sp. HK-1. The sequence goes on from NZ_BDGM02000001.1 coordinate 130,306, forward strand.
GGATTCGAAACTTTTCCATTATCGCCCATATCGATCATGGAAAATCTACATTAGCTGATCGAATATTAGAATATACAGGTGCTTTAACAAAGAGGGAAATGGAAGATCAAGTTTTAGATCAAATGGAACTTGAACGGGAACGTGGAATTACCATTAAACTTCAAGCTGTACGTCTAAATTATAAAGCAAAAGATGGAGAAGAATATCTTTTGAATTTAATCGATACCCCAGGACATGTAGACTTTACTTATGAAGTATCTAGGTCTCTAGCAGCTTGTGAAGGGGCTATCCTTGTCGTGGATGCAGCTCAAGGGATTGAAGCTCAAACATTAGCAAACGTTTATCTTGCTTTAGAAAACGATTTAGAAATTATCCCAGTGGTTAATAAAATTGATTTACCAAGTGCTGAACCGGAACGAGTAAAACAGGAGATCGAGGATGTTATTGGTTTAGATGCATCAGATGCAGTACTAGCTTCGGCAAAGGCTGGGATTGGGATTGAGGAAATTTTAGAGCAGGTCGTTCAAAAGGTTCCTGCACCTATTGGTTCGAAAGATGAGCCGTTACAAGCCCTGATCTTCGACTCTCACTATGACCCATATAAAGGAGTGATCACCTATATCCGTGTAGTCAATGGAACGATTAAACCGGGTATGAAAATAAAGATGATGGCCACAGGTAAGTCCTTTGAGGTAACAGAAGTGGGTGTCTTTAAACCAAAAATGACACAAGTTGATGAATTAACAGTTGGCGACGTAGGCTTTGTCGTTGCAGCAATCAAAAATGTAAAAGATACCCGTGTGGGAGATACGATTACAGATGCCAAAAGACCTGCAGCAGAACCATTGCCAGGTTATCGTAAAGTCAATCCAATGGTATTCTGTGGCTTGTACCCTGTTGAAACACAGGATTATAATGATTTAAGAGATGCATTAGAGAAGCTTGAATTAAATGATGCAGCTTTAAAATATGAACCTGAAACGTCAACAGCATTAGGTTTTGGTTTCCGTTGTGGCTTTTTAGGATTACTCCATATGGAAATCATTCAAGAACGACTTGAACGTGAATTTGGAATCAATTTAATCACAACAGCTCCAAGTGTGGTTTATCATGTAACAAAAACCAATGGAGAAAAATTGGTCATAGATAACCCATCTAATTTGCCTGAGCCAGTTCATATTGAATATATTGAAGAACCATATGTAAAAGCAGGGATCATGGTTCCAAATGACTATGTCGGAGCAGTGATGGAACTTTGTCAGGGAAAACGGGGAGAATTTGTCGATATGCAATATTTAGATACCAATCGTGTTACCTTGACATATAATATGCCTTTATCTGAAATTGTCTATGATTTCTTTGATCAATTAAAATCGGGAACCAAAGGGTACGCTTCCTTTGATTACGAGCTAATTGGATATAAAGCCTCTAACTTAGTAAGAGTAGATATTTTACTCAATGGAGAAAAAGTAGACGCACTCTCGTTTATCGTTCATAAAGACAGAGCATATCACAAAGGAAAGCAGATTGCAGAAAAACTAAAACAATTAATTCCTAGACAAATGTTCGAAGTTCCAATTCAAGCTGCCATTGGCAATAAAATTATTGCTAGAGAAACGATTAGTGCGATGAGAAAAAATGTATTAGCAAAATGTTATGGTGGCGATATTTCGAGAAAAAGAAAGCTTTTAGAAAAGCAAAAAGAGGGTAAAAAACGAATGAAGGCCGTAGGAACTGTTGAAGTTCCCCAAGAAGCCTTTATGGCTGTTCTAAAAATGGACGAATGATGAATGAATAGGAAAAATAAAAAGAATATCGAAACCTGCACTGAGGTGTAGGTTTTCCTTGTTTTTAACAGATGGAAATGGGCACTTTTGCGGGGCAATGAAGGAGGGATAAAGCGTGGCAAATGCAGTCTATATTCATATACCGTTTTGCACGAATAAATGTCATTATTGTGATTTCAACTCATATGTTGTAAGTGGTCAACCTGTCATGGAATATTTAAAAGCCCTCGACTTAGAAATGGAAAAAACGGTTGAGCTATTTCCAACTGGAGAAATCAAAACGATTTTTGTTGGCGGTGGAACGCCAACGGTTTTAACTCCAAAAGAAATGGAGGTTTTTTTGACTTCTGTTCGCAAGCATTTCCCTCATTGGAACGAGGAGATTGAATTTACGATGGAAGCTAATCCAGGAACTGTGGAATTAGATAAATTAAAAATGATGAAGGAATTCGGAGTCAATCGGATTAGTATGGGTGTTCAAGCCTTTCAAGATGATTTATTATCATTTATTGGCCGAATACATTCTGAAAAAGAAGTTTATCAGAGTATAGAGAATGCTCATCACTTAGGGTTTAAAAACCTTAGCATCGATTTAATGATCGGTTTACCAAATCAAACGATTGAGATGGTTAGAGAGAGTCTGAAAAAGGCAATTCAACTTCAATTACCTCACTTCTCTGTATATAGCTTAAAAGTAGAACAAAATACATTATTTCATACATTTTATCAAAAAAATAGATTACCCTTACCTCCTGAAGAAGATGAATTAAACATGTATTTAATCACCATGGAGGAAATGCAAAAACACGGATACCATCAATACGAAATTAGTAATTTTGCAAAACCAGGGTATGAAAGTAAACATAATATCACCTATTGGAAAAACGAAGATTATTTTGGATTGGGTGCTGGCGCCCATGGGTATATTCAAGGCAGAAGACATGCGAATATCAAAGGGATACGATCCTATATTGATCATCTATTAAAGGAAAATCAATTACCAAGATTCGAAGAATTTGAGGTCTCACTGCAGGAGAAAAAGGAAGATATGCTGATGTTAGGTCTACGAATGCTTGAAGGGGTCAAATTTAGCGACTACGAAAAAGAGTTTAATGAAGAGATGTTGAGCCGATTTAGAGCGCAAATTGAGAAATTAGTAAATCTAGGGCTATTGATGAAGGAAAAAGACCGAATCAAACTCTCTCAAAAAGGACTGATTTATGGTAATGAAGTCTTTGCGGAATTTATTTCCGTATAGGAATTGACAAGACAGGGTAGGATTTGATATCTTTTAAATAGATTTTAGCACTCGTCAAAGGTGAGTGCTAATAATGGAGGTGGATGGTTTGCTGACAGAAAGACAGAAAAAGATATTAAAAGCTATCGTCACTCATTATATTGAATCTGCTGAGCCGGTTGGTTCTCGGTCAATTTCTAAGCGGCAAGATATTGGTTTTAGTTCTGCAACCATCCGTAATGAAATGGCTGATTTGGAAGAAATGGGTTATTTAGAACAACCACATACTTCAGCTGGTCGGGTTCCATCAAATAGAGGATATCGCTATTATGTCGATCATTTAATGAACCCAGAAGATTCGATTATTTCAAAAGATATTTTGACGAATATTAGCAAAGTATTTACAGATCAATTTAATGAATTTGAGCAATTGATCGAACAAACTGCGATCATTTTGTCGCAAATTACAAATTACACAAGTATTATTTTGGGTCCAGAGATTTATCATACTAAACTGAAGAATATTCAAATCGTGCCGATTACAGATGAAAGTTTAGTTGTGATACTGGTAACCAATACAGGTAAAGTAGAACATAAGATGTTAACTATACCACAAGGGGTTTCCATCAATGAGATTGAAAAAATGGTTCGTTTTTTGAATCATAAATTATCGGGAATACCGTTGTATCAATTGAAATCAAAAATATTTATGGAAATAAACAAGGAATTTCAACGCAATTCTTATGAATTTGAGCAATCGATGAAGATGATTGATCAGATCCTTTTAAACCTTGATGAAACCACTTTAGATAATAAAATCTATATGGGTGGTACAACAAATATCCTTAATCAACCTGAATTTAGCGATATCAATACTATTAAAGATCTTCTCACTTTGTTTGAAAAAACAGATACCATTAGACAGTTAGTGAGCTCTAATCATAAAGGAATTGAAGTGAAGATCGGAACTGAAAATGAGATTGAGATTGCAAGTAACTGTAGTATTATTACTGCCACCTATGAATTCGAAGGTAAACCTTTGGGAACAATCGGTATCTTTGGTCCTACCCGTATGGATTATGGGCGTGTGATTCGTATCTTAGAATTTTTAACAAAAGATTTATCGGAGTTTATTTCCCGCTTATATAAATAAAATGTTTTTTTGGTTAGCCACCACTTTAACAGTGGGGCTTCCGCTTTTTGAATATTAAAGAAGATATAACTTTCTTTTCATTATTATAATGTGATCCCTCAAAAGTAATCGGAAATATCTTTTCAAGGAAGGCGGCACTTTTGTGGGCTTTCTTAAATTGTACTTTGTGTTGAAAGGATGCTGAATGATGAATCATCACAGCAATCAATCCCATCAAGAAACCGATGATCGACTAACAGCACTACATAGTAATACAAATGCCATTAGGGCTATTGCTTCAGCAGTGGAAGGTACTTTGGGTCCTAAAGGTTTAGATACGATGTTGGTCGATACTACAGGCGAAGTTGTGATTACCAACGATGGGGTAACCATTTTAAATAAAATGGAAGTAAATCACCCAGCAGCAAAAATGCTTATACAAGTGGCTCGTTCCCAACAAAATGAGATTGGTGATGGAACAACGACAGCCACGATTCTATCAAGTGAATTATTGTCTTTAGCAGTTAACCAAGTAGATAGAGGCGTTCCCATTCCTAAGGTGATAATGGGTTTAAAACAGGGAATTCGACTTGCAATCCAATTTTTGAAACAACATGTAAGGCCTGTAGAAGATTTAAATAAGGATTGGATTCATCAAATTGCTTTAATTGCGGGTCGAGAGCATGAAGATGTTGCTGAGCTTATTGTAGAAGCTGCCAAATTAGTGGGGAAGGAAAAGTTATTAGATTCCCAGTTCAAATTTGCAGATACGATTTTGGCATATGAAGGTTCAGAAAATGAATTAGTCTCAGGCCTCATTTTGAAAAAGAAGAAAATGAATCCTGATATGCCTCAAAAGATAGAAAACGTGAAGCTACTAGTCATACAGGATGCTTTTGAACCTGAAGAGATTGATGATGAAGCATTAGGAACGGAAATAGGGTTTAGCAAGTACCTAGAATATAAAGAGATCTTTAAGCAAAATCTAGATAAAGTAGAACAATTAGGAATTAATCTGATCGCGGTTCATCGTGGGGTCGATCCTATGGCAGAAGAATTTTGTGTCGACCATGGAATTATGATGATTCAGCGTCTTTCTAGTGAAGATATGAAGCTTTTAGCTGAACATACTGGTGCCAAAATGATGAAACGTACAGGTTTAAATAAAGAGCTTGAAGAGTTAAAATCCTATTTGGGATATGCTCAACTTGTCTATGAAGATGAAAAACTTGAAAAAGTAAGAGTAGTTGGAGGAAAAGGTAAACCGACGGCTACGATTCTAGTAGGTGCATCTACTGGTGAAATTGTAGAAGAAAGAGAGAGAATTGCAAAGGATGCTGCCTCGTCAGTTCAAGCTGCCATTCGTTCAGGTTATGTACCTGGAGGAGGGGCAGTTGAAATGGCCATTTCCAAGGAAATCGAAAGAATACGGGAACAGACTCGTGGTATGGAAGGCTTTGGACTTGAAGCTGTTGCTCAAGCTTTAACAAAGCCAATGGCCCAAATCGTATTAAATGCTGGATTTAACCCATTAGAAAAATTAGATGAGGTAAAAGTGGCCCAAATTGAACAGCAAAGTGATGCCATTGGTATTAATACAGACACTGGACAATTGATGGATATGGAGCAAAATGGCATTCTTGATCCTGCCTTGGTAAAAATTCATGCATTAAAAGCTGCGGGGGAAATTTGTGAAGCGATTTTGCGTATTCATACCATTATCCGTATGAAAAAAGATGAAGACCAAGATTAGGAGGTGAATCAATGACAGATCAAATGAAGGAAAAAGAAACCACTGTCATGGAAGAAGAAAATGAGAATGTAGCAGAACAAGAAGTTTCAGCTGAAATGAACAATGAAAAGGATTCAAATGAGGTTGGGGTGCAAGAAGAACAGGATGAAGTGTCACAATTAAAGCAAACGATTGAAGAGTTACAAAATCGTCTATTACGCACCCAAGCAGATTTTGAAAACTTTAGGAAAAGAACAAGAGTTGAAAAAGAAGAATTAGCAAAATATGCAACAGCAAAGCTTGTTGAATCCCTTCTTCCTGCAATAGATAATTTTGAACGAGCTATTGACTCAAGCAAAGATTCACAAAACCTTGATTTATTTTTACAAGGGGTAGAAATGGTTTATCGTCAAATTGAACAAGTATTGACGCAAGAGGGATTAGAAAAAATCGAAGCTGTTGGACAGCCTTTTAATCCTGAAATTCATCAAGCAGTGATGCAAGTAGAAACAGATGAATTTGATTCAGGAATCGTTGTGGAAGAATTACAAAAAGGATACAAGCTAAAAGAAAAAGTAATTCGTCCTTCAATGGTTAAGGTAAATGCATAAACAAAGTGTAGAAGAAATTAAAATTTAAGATAAATTTGTTGGAGGTAATGTTTTTATGGGAAAAGTTATTGGAATTGACTTAGGAACAACAAACTCTTGTGTTGCTGTATTAGAAGGTGGCGAACCTGTTGTAATACCTAATCCAGAAGGAAACCGTACAACACCATCTGTTGTTGCTTTTACAAAGGATGGAGAACGTTTGGTAGGTGAAGTTGCAAAACGTCAAGCAATTACAAATCCAAACACTGTCATCTCGATTAAACGTCATATGGGTACAAATTACAAAGTGAATATTGATGGGAAAGAATACACACCACAAGAAATCTCAGCCATTATCCTACAAAAATTAAAAGCTGATGCAGAAGCTTATCTTGGCGAACCTGTTACTCAAGCAGTTATCACTGTTCCAGCCTATTTTAACGATAGCCAACGTCAGGCTACAAAAGATGCAGGTAAAATTGCTGGTTTAGAAGTACTACGTATTGTAAACGAACCAACTGCTGCTTCTTTAGCTTATGGTTTAGAAAAAGAAGAAGATCAAACAATCCTCGTTTATGACCTTGGAGGCGGTACTTTCGACGTATCCATTCTTGAATTAGGTGACGGATTTTTTGAAGTAAAAGCGACTAGTGGAGATAATAAACTTGGTGGTGACGATTTTGACCAAGTGATTATAGACTATTTAGTCGATATCTTTAAAAAAGAAAATGGAATTGATTTAAGTAAAGATAAAATGGCTTTACAACGTCTTAAAGATGCAGCTGAAAAAGCAAAAAAAGATCTATCTGGTGTTCTAACCACTACGATTTCTCTACCATTTATCACGGCAGATGCGACAGGGCCTAAGCACTTAGAAGTTACTTTAACTCGGGCAAAATTTGAAGAATTGACTGCTCATTTAGTAGAAAGAACAATGGGTCCAACTCGTCAAGCTTTAAAAGATGCTGGATTAAGCCCAAATGAGATTGATAAAGTCGTTCTTGTTGGTGGTTCTACTCGTATTCCAGCAGTGCAAGAAGCGATTAAGAAATTTATAGGGAAAGAACCTCATAAAGGAGTAAACCCTGATGAAGTAGTTGCTCTTGGGGCAGCTATTCAAGCTGGTGTGTTAACTGGTGATGTAAAAGATGTGGTATTACTTGACGTTACACCATTATCACTAGGGATTGAAACATTAGGTGGCGTATTTACAAAATTGATTGATCGCAATACAACCATTCCTACAAGTAAATCCCAAGTCTTCTCTACCGCAGCTGATAACCAAACTGCTGTTGACATTCATGTGCTTCAAGGGGAAAGAGAAATGGCTGCATATAATAAAACATTAGGCCGTTTCCAATTAACGGATATTCCACCTGCACCACGTGGTATTCCGCAAATTGAAGTAACTTTTGATATCGACGCTAACGGTATAGTAAATGTTTCTGCGAAGGATTTGGGTACAGGAAAAAGCCAAAAAATCACCATTACTTCTTCAAGCGGTTTAAGTGATGAAGAAGTTGAGAAAATGATCAAAGAAGCAGAAGCAAATGCTGAGGCAGACAAAAAACGTCGTGAAGAAATCGAAATTCGCAACCAAGCAGACTCCATGATTTATACAACAGAAAAAACATTAAAAGAGCTTGAAGGAAAAGTAGATCAAGCTGAAGTTGATAAAGCAAATCAAGCAAAAGAAGCATTGAAAAAAGCCTTAGAAGGCAACAATATTGAGGAAATTAAGTCTGCGAATGAAAAACTCACAGAAGTTGTTCAACAACTATCTGTCAAACTTTACGAACAAGCACAGGCACAAGCAGGTGCACAAGCTGAAGCAGGAGAACAAACCAATAAAAAAGAGAACGTGGTAGACGCAGATTATGAAGTTGTCGATGATGACAACAACAAATAATCTATCGAATGTATATTACAACGAGTGTATATTACAACGAGCTCCGTCATCCATGCCTTTCTACTTATTCATTGTTTAATGAAAAGAGAGATATACTTTTTTTCCATTTAATTAAAGTCAAAGTCGACTTCTTGGCTTTGACTTTTGCATGTTTTCTAAAGAACGGGGGGATTGAATGAGTAAACGGGATTATTATGAGGTACTTGGCGTCAGCAAAAATGCCTCAAATGAAGAAATAAAAAAAGCTTATCGGAAACTTGCTCGTCAATATCATCCCGATGTCAATAAATCACCAGATGCTGAAACCAAATTTAAAGAAGTGAAAGAAGCCTATGATGTATTAAGCGATGCACAAAAACGTTCTCGTTATGATCAGTTTGGACATGAAGATCCTACTGCAGGTTTTGGAGGATCAGGTTTTGGTGGAGCAGATTTTGGTGACTTTGGTGACATCTTTGATATGTTTTTTGGAGGCGGAGGAAGAAGAACCCGAAATCCAAATGCCCCAAGAAGAGGAGCAGACCTTCAATATAGTATGACCTTAGAATTTAAAGAGGCCGTATTCGGTAAGGAAACAGATATTACGATTCCTAGAGAGGAACAGTGCGATACCTGTCATGGAACAGGCGCAAAACCAGGTACTAAAATCGAGACTTGTTCGGTATGTAAGGGAACTGGCCAGCAAGAAGTGGTACAGAATACCCCGTTTGGTCGTATTGTCAATCGTAGGGTATGTAATGCTTGTCATGGGCAAGGTAAAATCATTACTGAGAAATGTACAGATTGCCATGGTAGTGGACGAGTGAAGAAACGAAAAACGATTCATATCAAAGTCCCAGCAGGTGTTGATGATGGTTCTCAACTAAGGGTAAGTGGTGAAGGGGAGCCAGGAGTCAACGGTGGACCTTCAGGAGATTTGTTTATTGTTTTACATGTTAAAGCTCACGACTTTTTTGAACGTGATGGTGATGATATCTATTGTGAGGTTCCTATCACTTTTACCCAAGCAGCCTTAGGGGATGAGATTGAAGTTCCTACTTTAGATGGAAGAGTCAAGTTAAAGATTCCTGAGGGAACACAGACAGGTACAAACTTCAGATTAAGAGGAAAAGGTGTGCCTCGTTTACGTTATAGTGGTAGAGGTGACCAGCATGTGAAAGTGGTTGTTGTTACACCAACCAAATTGACCACTGAACAAAAAGATCTATTACGACAATTGGGGAATTTAAGCGGAGAGGAAACACATGAGCAACAAAAGTCATTTTTTGAAAGAATGAAAAAAGCTTTTATGGGGGAATAGGGTGTTCCCCCTTTTTATCGAAAAAGAAAGCATAACTTTCTTTTCATTATATTAAAATGAGTCCCCACAAAAGTAATCGGAATATGGTTCGAAGGAGGTCGTTACTTTTGTGGGCTATCTTGTCTTCTAATAATTTCAGGAGGAATTATAATATGAAATGGTCAGAAATTACGATTCACACAACTCAAGAGGCAATTGAGGCAGTGGCGAATATTTTACATGAATCTGGTGCAGGTGGGGTAATCATTGAGGATCCAGAAGTACTAAATCGGGAATGGGAAACTCCATATGGCGAAGTCTATCAACTTTCTCCTGAAGATTATCCTGAAGAAGGTGTATATGTAAAAGCTTATTTTCCTTTAAATAGTTATTTAATGGAAACGATTGAACAAATTAAACAACTTATCAATAACTTGCTAACCTACGATATTAATATTGGTACGGGAAAAGTATCTATTTCAGAGGTAAATGAAGAAGATTGGGCATCTGGATGGAAAAAGTATTATAAGCCAGTTAAAGTATCTAATCGAATCCTCATCACTCCTACATGGGAGGAAGTAGAAGAAACAAATGACCAATTAATCATTGAATTAGACCCGGGAATGGCCTTTGGTACAGGCACTCACCCTACTACAGTCATGTGTATTCAAGCTTTAGAGAAAGTAATTAAAGGTAACGAAGAAATGATTGATGTAGGATGTGGAACAGGCGTATTGAGTATCGCTGCTGCAAAACTAGGTGCAAAGCACATACTTGCTCTTGATTTAGACGAAGTAGCTGTTAAAAGTGCAAAGTTGAATACAAAAATCAATCATGTAGATGACAGGGTTGAGGTGAAACAAAACAATCTACTGGATCATATTGATCAACAAGTAGATATAGTTGTCGCTAATATCCTAGCAGAAGTGATTCTAAGGTTTACCGGTGATGTAGCAAGGATACTTAAGCCAAAGGGAATCTTTATTACTTCAGGTATTATTCAAAATAAGAGTGATTTGGTAAAAGAAGCCCTTAAAAGGGAAGGTTTGGTTATAGAGGAAACACTTCAACAAGAGGATTGGGTAGCGTTTATTGCAAAAAAAGTTTAGAATAGTAGGGATATCATATGCAAAGATACTTTGTTTCAAAAGAACAGTTTAACGAAGATAGAGTGACTATTTTGGGCGATGATGCTCATCATTTGATCAAAGTATTACGTTCTGAACCAGGAGATCAAATCATTTGCTCAAATGGAGAAGGATTAGATGTTTTAGCAGAAATCACTTCAATTGAAGCGAAACAAGTGGATTGTCGCATTCTTTCTAAACTTGAGGGAACCCGTGAACCAAAAGTTGAAATCATTCTTGCTCAAGGGCTACCAAAAGCTGATAAAATGGATTTGATTATCCAAAAGGGAACTGAAATTGGAGTAAAAAGTTTTATTCCCTTTACCTCTGAGAGAACGATTGTTCAATTAAATGATAAAAAAGAAAAAAAAAGATTGGAACGATGGGAAAAAATTGCAAAGGAAGCAGCTGAACAAGCACAACGAAGTGTAATTCCTAACATTTTACCAGTGCATAGTTGGAAAGAATTATTACAGATTGTAAAAAATGAATGGTCTCTTATTGCTTTTGAGCAAGAAAGCACGAAGACATTATACCAAGTTCTTTCAAACAATCTGGAAGTAAAACGGGTTTTACTCATCATTGGTCCTGAAGGTGGTTTTTCCAATCAGGAAGTCATTGAAGCAGAAAATCATGGTTCTATCTCGATTTCTCTTGGTAATAGAATTCTCAGAACAGAAACAGCTGGTCTTGTCGGTGTAGCAAATATCTTATATCATCTAGAAAGGGGATAAACGTTGTCTACCGTAGCATTTCATACTTTAGGCTGTAAAGTAAATCATTATGAAACAGAAGCGATCTGGCAACTGTTTAAAAATAGTGGGTACGAACGCGTCGATTTTGAAAGAAAAGCTGACGTTTATATCATAAATACTTGCACAGTGACCAATACTGGGGATAAAAAGAGCAGACAAGTAATTAGAAGAGCGATCAAGAAAAATCCTGAAGCGGTGATCGCAGTAACAGGTTGTTATGCTCAAACCTCACCTGCAGAAATTTTGGATATTCCTGGGGTTGATATTATCGTCGGAAACCAAGGCAGGGAAAAGATTGTTGACTATGTAGAAGAATATCGCAAAACAAGAGAACCGATTAATGCGGTTAAGAATATTATGAAGACCAAGGAATTTGAAGAATTAGATGTGCCTGAGTTTTCCGATCGAACAAGGGCGTCATTAAAGATTCAAGAAGGGTGCAATAACTTCTGTACTTTCTGTATAATTCCTTGGGCAAGAGGATTGTTACGCAGCCGTAAGCCTGAGAATGTAATTAAGCAAGCAAGACAATTAGTCGCTGCTGGCTACAATGAAATTGTTCTAACAGGGATTCATACAGGAGGGTACGGAGAAGATCTAGAAGATTATAGTTTAGCCAAATTATTATGGGATCTAGATGCTGTGAAAGGTTTAAAACGAATTCGTATCAGCTCTATTGAGGCTAGCCAAATTACGGATGAAGTATTAGAGGTTTTAAATAAGTCTAATAAAGTGGTTCGTCATCTTCATATTCCATTGCAAGCAGGAGATGATGAAGTATTAAAACGAATGAAACGGAAATATACCGTTGAAGAATACAGGAATAAAATATTACAAATTAGAGAAGCTTTACCTGAAGTAGCCATTACGACCGATGTCATTGTAGGATTTCCTGGAGAGACAGAAGAACAATTTATGAATGGCTATCATCTAATGGAGGAGCTGGAATTTGCTGAAATGCATGTTTTCCCTTATTCTAAACGAAGTGGAACTCCAGCAGCCAAAATGGATCATCAAGTTCCTGAAGAGGTAAAACATGAGCGTGTACAAAAATTAATTGAATTATCCACTCGTCTATCGATGAAATATGCAACCAAATTCGTAGGACAGGTGCTGGAAGTCATTCCAGAGCGCTCTTACAAAGAAGATCCTGACAGTGGATTTTATACAGGTTATTCAGATAACTACCTTCAAATCGTATTTGAGGGAAATGAAGAAATGATTGGTAAAATCTGTAGAGTAAGACTAGATGGTGTAGGACCTGAATATTGTCAGGGTACCCTAATCGACATAGAAGAAAAGACAGCAGCAGTATAGCACTCTATGGTGATCAACTTTTGATCACCTTTTTTGTTTAAAAACCAGTAAAATGACAATCCTTAAAGTAGTAGATTTTAATTTAGATGAAGAAGGAGGAGATTAAACTTGAAGGAAGTATCAGCTGGTGGAGTCGTTTTTTTTGAGGCAGATCACCATATTGAATTACTTTTGATTCAAGACCGTTGTCAAAGATGGACACTCCCTAAAGGGAAACAAGAAGAAGGGGAAACTTTCGCTGAAACCGCATTAAGAGAAATAGCTGAAGAAACTGGAATTGAAGGAACCATTGTCAAACCTTTAGATAAAGTTTATTATGAGTATTATCACCCTAGCAATGGAAAGATAGAGAAGGAAGTTCACTATTATTTAGTAAAAACCACATCCAAAGAGTTGAAGGTTCAAGTCAGTGAAATCAATGCGGCAGAATGGTTTAGTTTAGAAGAGGCCTGGGAAAGACAAAAAATATCAGGTTATGACAACAACCTGCTTGTTATAAAAATGGCATTAGAAGAGCTGGGGTTTAATCAATTTAGCCAGGAGGAATAAAGAAATGGATAAAAGAAAATTAGCCAAAATGATCGATCATACGTTATTAAAACCTGAAGCCACAGAAGAGATGATTGATAAACTCTGTTTAGAAGCAAAAGAAAATGAATTTGTTTCCGTCTGTGTGAACCCTTTTTGGGTAAAACGTTCCTTTCAACATTTAAAAGATACGAATGTCAAAGTGTGTACTGTCATTGGTTTTCCTTTAGGGGCAACAACCAAAGAAGTAAAAGTCTTTGAAACAAAGAAAGCAATTGAAGATGGTGCTACAGAAGTAGATATGGTCATTAATATCGGTGCACTAAAATCAAAACAGTACGAAATTGTTGAAGAAGATATAAAGGCGGTTGTTGAGGCTGCTAAAGGCAAAGCATTAGTAAAAGTTATCCTAGAAACAGGCTTGCTTACAAATGAAGAAAAAGTAAAAGTATGTGAAATCAGTAAGAAAGCCGGAGCCGATTTTGTTAAAACATCTACTGGTTTTGGCCATGGTGGAGCCACTTATGAAGACATCAAATTGATGAGGCTAACAGTTGGTCCTGAAATGGGAGTAAAAGCTTCAGGTGGGGTTAGAGATTTTGAAGGTGCCATGAAAATGATTGAAGCAGGAGCAACTAGAATTGGGGCAAGTTCAGGAATTGCCATTATCAATGGTTTAACAAGTGAGAATGATTATTAAAAATACATATTAAAGGTAAAAGGCTTGTATTTAGCAATAAAGCTAGAACAAGCCTTTTATTATTCGTAGGACCCTGCAAAAGTTATCGGAATAAACTTCAAAGGTCGACGTTACTTTTGTGGGCTTCCCCCCTTCGGCGAGAGAAGTAATGTTAGATAGGCAAAGGGTTTAGCAAAGGGTAAAACAACTAATGAACTGATTAAATTAAAGATCAACTGAAAATGAGCAATTTGTACCGCTGGATAAGGGGTCAATACACGGACGATTTCTGAAAATTGGGGGATGAAAGGGTAAAATAGAATCACACCAAGTAGATTTAATAAAACATGAGCTATTGCTACTTGTTTTCCTTCTATACTACCTCCCATACTTGCAAGCACAGCCGTAAAGCATGTACCGATATTGGCTCCTAAAACAATAGCAAGTCCAAAATCTAACGGAATTCCATTATGATAGATCATCCCCATCGTCATGGCAATCGTCGCACTACTTGATTGAATCAAAGCCGTCATCAGAGTCCCTACTAAGATCCCGATCATGGTTTGATGTTCTTGTAAAGAAACGATTGATTGTAGCCAAGATGATCGTAGAATAGGAACTGAAATCATCTGTAAGGCATCCATTCCAAGAAAAATAATAGAAAAACCAGCAATAAATAAACCGGTTGCTCTTACTTTATAATTTGAAAATAGAATAAGCATTGCACCAACCAATAATGCGGGTACTGCCCATTTGCCGATATTGAAGGCGATTAACTGAACCGTGACCACCGTACCAACATTCGTACCCAAAATAATGCCAATCGTTTGAAAAAAATCAATCAATCCTGCATTGATCAAGCCAATGGTGATTACAGTAACAGCACTACTACTTTGCAATAATAATGTGGCAATCGTTCCACTAAAAAAACCATGATAGGGTGTTTTAGTAAAACGGTACAAAAATTGCTGAAGATATTGACTAGAGATTCTTTCCAAACCCAATCTCATCATTTTCATACCAAATAAAAAAAGGGTCATTCCAGTAGCTAATGGAATAATGATTTCTCGCATAAAAATTCAACTCCTATGGTTGTCCTATGTAATCCTTATGAAGTCAAGAGTTAAAATAGAACAAACCTAGGAGTTCAGAGTCAAACTATTCAATCTGTCTCATTTTACTAAACCAAGCATAAAGAACATTGCAAAAGATAATCACTGCAGCAATTTCAAAAACAAGCTGTGTACTATATTTTGAGGCTAGATATCCAGCCGCTATCATAGAAATAGGTGAAAAGACATTAACAAGCACACGACTAGAAGTCATCACTCTTCCGAACAGGTGGTCAGGGATAATTTCTTGGCGATAAGCCATCATGTTGACATTCACGATAATTCCTATCATCAACAATAGAGTATAGGATACTGTAAAAGTAACTAAAGATTCATTCAACACTAAAATGAAAATGGAAAAGAAAACGCCAATACTCCCAAAACGTACGATTTTTCCTTTGGTTGCAATTTTTTTTAATGGTTTTAGTAGGAGTGTCGTTATAGAAGCCACGATTCCACTAACCCAAAAAATAATAGAGGTCTCTTCTGGGCCATAGCCTAGGATTTCTTTACTACCATAGATAAGAAGTGCTTGAACTAAAAAAATTCCCATATTCATAAACGTACTAAAAAGTGCAATAGGAAAAAGGATTTCATGCTTCGTTAAGTATTGGAATCCTTCCCTTATATCTTCAAGGATCTTATTCACTTTTTTATTCCCACTGTTTTCGTCATCGTCCTTATTTAAAAAGCTTAAAACCATTCCAGAAAGGATGAAGGAAATGGCATTGATACCAATTGTCCCTGCCGCCCCAATCCATGCAATCAAGATTCCTGCTAGTGCAGGGCCAATCAATCTCATCAAGGTATTGATAAAGGTCAAATTAGCATTGGCCTCAACTAGATAACTTTTGGCAACAACCTTAGGAATATATCCCTCTGAAGCAGAATCAAATAATAATGTAAAGGTTGCTAATAAAAAAGCGGCGAGATAAATATGAATCATCTGAATATTTCCTAAATAGGCGAGCATGGTAATAACACCAACAATGATTCCACGTACCCAATCAGAAAAGACCATTAAGAGTTTTCTTGATTTCCGATCGACAAAGACGCCGATAAAAGGTGCCAATAAAACTTGGGGTATGATTTCCAAAGCAAAAGTAATTGAGCTAGACAAAGCAGAATGGGTTAATTCTAATACAAGCCAAGGTAGGGCAAGCAAATATAACTTATCTCCTAATTGTGAAATGAACCTACCCACCATGAGTAATCCAAAAGATCGATTCATCCATTCTTTTTTTACAGGTAACCCTCTCATCAGTTCCATAGCTATTCTCCTCTAATCATCTTGAATGACAAAAACATACATATTTAATCATCATTCTCTATTTCTAGTTAAAATTCCTGTTGATGATAAAACTTTTAGACATTTCTATATTAAAAATTTTAGTAGAAAAAAGAAGGAAATGATCGAATAATGGAGAATATTATCTAATGGTAAATTATGCTTTTTTTTTTAATCATGATTATTATTTAAGAAGGAAGATTATCTATGAATATAAAAGAAGTATCTATGGAATTAGAGAGACAATTTCGTGCCATCAAAAATGTAACAGGTGCCCATGTAGACTTTGATGAGCAGGGAGAGGTTCATGCGATTGGGGTCTTTAGTGATGGGTTACGTCATCCAAAGGATATCAAGCGTGACGTAGAAGAAACCTTTCGCAATGTGGCTGGATATCGCGTTAATCATAATAAGATTAGTATCGTAGAACAGCAATTTGTAGAAACCCCGATAGAGGGCAATCGCATTCGTTTTTTGACCGCTTATCAGGTTCAAAAGACAAATGGTCTTATCGAAGGGACGGTTCAATTAGAATATAACGAACAAATTATTGTTGAGAATGTTACTGCCCATCATTTTGAGATGGAGTTAGAATATATTATCGCAAATGCAGCTGCCTCTGCGTTGATGAGGGTGGCGACGGACTATAGTATAAGGATTGATCAGGTCCGTGAAGTTCCTATGGGTCAAGTCGATGTCATTGTTGTCACACTTACTGTGATTCATCGCCCATCTGGAGCAGGGAATCTATTTGTAGGTTCTGTCGTCAAAACTAAAGATTTATTATCTTCGGTTGCTAAGGCAACCTTAGATGCATTAAATCGAAGAATCTACCACATGATTTAGTTTTTCAGTTTGCATAGCATAACAAGAGCAGAGCAGAACAACGAGATGAGCCGAACTTGAAATGGGAAAAAATCTATTTTAAGGGAGGTCATCGCCATGTTAAAAGTGATCAAAAAGATCGTTAAATCCAAAAATGATACTAAAGTATCTGTTGGAGATTATGGTGGTTGGGCTTAAAAATTAAAAATAAATGTTATGCTATGCATTTCTATAGATTGAGGTGTTTTTTATGAAATTAAGTTTGAAAATATATTTGTTTATTATTTACTCTACATTTATTGTTTCATTTCTATACATTTGGGATGGCATAGATACAAAACAAATAATTGAGATGACAGGTTTAATTATTTTAATGGTTTTGTTTAATCTTGATCCAGTTAGGGATCTACATAGTAACATGATTTTTCTAATTGTATTACCATTTGTTATTCCTGCTTTAGTTTTTTTAAATCCATTTTATGTAATGGCATTTATTTTTATTTCAGCAATGCTCATTTTTCATAAACTTATTTGGTACAAAAGACTATTTAATGCATCGATTTATGGTATATCAATTCTTGTATCATCAATTATCTTTCACCAATTTTCACAAATTAGATATAGCAATGATTTAATATTTACTCCAACTTTTTTTCTTAGTATTTTTCTTGTTACCTTTATAAATTCAATGATCACAAATTTATTTTTATTTATTGTTGTTTCACTTGAAAAGTCTAGATTCGATGTAAATGGTTTTATAGGTATTGTATCCATTACTAGAGTGGCATTTGTAACAGTATTTATTGGCCTAATCAATGTTGTTTTATTCTATTATTCAAATCTTATAGGTGTTGCTATCTTTACCTTTCTCGTCTATTTTATAAAACCAGCACTTCAATATCGGCAAATCTTTGATAACGAGCTTTCTACTTATACTAATTTTGTATTACATGTCCTTAAACAGATGGATCCGATCACCCACACCCATTCAGAACGTGTGAAGTTTTGGACAGTATTATTAGCGACCAAAATGGAGTTACCTCAATCAGAGATACGTCAGCTTTCTCAGGCTGCATCTTGGCATGATATTGGTAAAATTGAAGTTCCTATAGAAATTATAGATAAACCATGGAAATTGACACAGGAGGAATATGAAATTATTAAGAGTCATCCAGAAAGAGGATATCAATTAGTGAAAGATATGCACTTTTTTAAAAAGTTCTTACCTGTCATCCGCCACCATCATGAAAAATATGATGGGACAGGCTATCCTTTGGGATTAAAAGGAGAACAGATTCCGTTGCATGCTAGAATCATGGCAATCACGGATGCCTTTGATGCGATGACAGCTGATCGATCCTATCGTATGGGTATGTCGATGAAAGATGCGGTTGATGAATTGCTTCGATATTCTGGAACCCAATTTGATGCCAAAATCGTTAGTATTTTTGTAGAGGCGTTACAAGACGAATACGGTGAAAACTATGAGAAATTTGACAAAAAAATCTTGATGAACCTGAACGTCTCATGACAGGCGTTCTTTTTTATTTTTTAAACTTTTGTGGTAAAATATGCATAATATAAAGAATAAGGGAGCTGTAAAAATGAACGATTGTATTTTTTGTAAAATTGTAGATGGTCAAATTCCAGCAAACAAAGTATATGAAGATGAGAACTTTGTCGCATTCCATGATATTCATCCAAAGGCAAAGGTTCATGTATTGGTGATTCCCAAAAAACACATTCCAACATTTATGGATGTTCAGGAGGAGGATCTTCCTTTAATTGGCCAATTACATCAGACCATTCAAAAAATAGCGAATCAACTTGGAATTGCAGAAAACGGTTTTCGAGTGGTAAATAATTGTAGAGATCATGGAGGCCAAGAGGTATTCCATATTCATTATCATGTTTTGGGTGGAGAGAAATTGCCTGTCTGATGATGAAAGGTTGACACTACTAAATTTACTATAATATAATTAAATTTGTTAGACTTTGCAAAAACAAGGTCTGTTGCATGGTAATTGTGGAGGGAGGGAAAGTGAATGTCAGAAATTCGCGTTAGAAAAAACGAATCATTAGATAGTGCTCTTCGTCGTTTTAAACGTACAATTTCAAAAGATGGCGTATTGGCAGAAGTTAAAAAACGTAAACACTATGAAAAGCCAAGCGTAAAGCGTAAGAAAAAGTCTGAGGCTGCGCGCAAACGTAAGTATTAAGGAGGGCTAATCATAACATGTCGTTAATGGATCGTATAAGTGAAGATATGAAACAAGCGATGAAGAACAAAGATAAAGTAAAACTATCTGTCATCCGTATGATTCGTTCTGCTATCAAGTATACCGAAATTGAAAAGCAAACAACGCTATCTGATGAACAAATACTTGACGTTCTGACTCGTGAAGTAAAGCAAAGACGCGATTCCCTCCAAGAGTTTGAAAAAGCAGGTCGACAAGATCTGGTTGAAAATGTGCAAGCAGAACTTGAAATTCTAAAACAATATCTTCCTCAACAGCTATCTGAACAAGAACTTCGAAACATCATCCAAAGTGTAATCGAAGAAATTGGAGCAAAAGGGAAATCAGATATGGGAAAAGTAATGAGTGCAGTGATGCCTAAAGTAAAAGGTCGTGCTGATGGGAAACTCATTAATCAGCTTGTACAGGAATATTTATCATAAAGAATAGAAAAAATGACGACTAGAACTCTCTAGTCGTTTTTTATTTCCCTTATTTTGTTGGGAAAGTGAAACCTAATTGAAAACCAAACGTATGTAAATTCATCAAGGAAAGGGGGATGTTTTTGAAACGAAACTTAAGTCTTTTTTTATCTATCATTTTTTTAGCTACTGTTTTAACATTTATTCCTAAATCATCAATCATTTCTGCAGAAGAAAAACAACTCGTTTATGTCATTCCTGTTGAGCAAGGGATTGAAAGAGGATTAGAGCGTTTTTTAGAACGTGCCTTTTCTGAAGCAGAAAATGCTTTTGCAGATGCCATTATTTTAGAAATCAATACATTAGGCGGAAGTGTGGATGCGGCGATAGGAATAGGTAAATTGATTCAAAAAGAACAGATCCCTGTATATGCTTATATTAAAGGAGAAGCCATTTCAGCGGGCTCTTATATATCTTTAAATGCCGACAAAATTTATATGGAACCTAATAGCCATATTGGTGCTGCAGCAGTGAGAACCATTTCCGGGCAACAAGTAGACCCTAAGATCACTTCTTGGTGGGCTAGTCATATGATTGATGCAGCTAAACAGAATAATAAAAATGAAGAAATTGCAAGGGGAATGGTAGATCCTGCTGTTGAGATCCCAGGTCTGTCTAAAAAAGGCCAATTGATCACATTAGATTCAGACCTAGCACTAAAATATGGAATTGCCGACGGGATCGTTCAAAGTCGAAAACAGCTTTTAAATACCATTGGTTTGGGGTCGGCAGATACTTATGAGGTTGGTTTAACACCTGCTGAAAGATTAGCTCGGTTTTCTACAAACCCCTATGTGATCCCCATTTTATTGATCATTGGATTAGCAGGGATTTTAATTGAACTATTCATTCCTGGATTTGGTATCGCTGGGTTAATCGGAATATCCGCATTTAGCCTCTACTTTTTTGGGCATTATTTTGCTGGTTTTGCTGGCTGGGAAGATATCATTTTCTTTATCGTTGGATTTATTTTAATGGTGGTTGAGCTATTTGTTCCTGGCTTTGGCATTTTTGGCGCGCTAGGCGTGATTTCTCTTTTTGCAGGCATTATTTTTGCTGCTTATGAGACTTCTTATGGTTTAATAAGCTTAGTTATAGCTGTTGTAGTTAATTCCATCCTCTTCTTTATTCTATTTAAATATTTTAAACACCAAGGATTATGGAATCGATTTATTTTAAAAGATGAACAGAAAAAAGAAGGAGGTTATATTTCTCATACAAAGGATAAAACAATAGTTGGTCATAAAGGAAGAACATTAACTAAATTAAGGCCATCTGGGGTAGCATTGATTGATAATAAAAGATATGATGTGGTTAGTGAAGGGGTTTGGATTGAAGCGAACCAAGAGATTGAAGTGATTTTTGTTGAAGGAACTAGAATCATTGTTAGAGAAGTAAAAAAATAGTTTTAGGAGGTTTGTCGAATGGGTTTTGGTCCAGAAATTACATTACTCGTATTTGTTGCCTTTGGGATTATTATCTTATCTGTATTTTTCACCTTTGTTCCAGTGATGTTATGGATTTCTGCTCTAGCTTCAGGGGTTCATGTAGGAATCTTTACACTAGTAGGAATGAGACTGCGTAGAGTGATTCCCTCAAGAATTGTAAATCCCCTCATTAAGGCGAGAAAAGCAGGGCTAGTGTTAGGAACAAATCAATTAGAAGGACATTATCTTGCTGGGGGAAACGTGGATAGGGTCGTGAATGCTTTAATTGCTGCTGAAAGAGCAGATATAAGTTTAAGCTTTGAACGAGCAGCGGCCATTGATTTGGCTGGTAGGGATGTATTAGAGGCTGTTCAGATGAGTGTTAACCCTAAAGTGATCGAAACACCAATTGTGGCAGCTATGGCTAAAGATGGAATTGAAGTAAAAGCAAAAGCGAAAGTAACAGTTCGGGCAAATATTGATCGCTTAGTGGGTGGAGCTGGAGAAGAAACCATTATCGCTAGAGTTGGCGAAGGAATCGTCACAACAATTGGTTCTTCTGAAACTCATAAGCATGTCTTAGAAAATCCAGATGCAATCTCTCATACAGTTCTTCAAAAAGGACTTGATGCTGGAACAGCTTTTGAAATCCTATCCATCGATATCGCTGACGTGGATGTAGGCAAAAATATCGGTGCTCAATTACAAACAGACCAAGCTGAAGCAGATAAACGTATTGCACAAGCCAAAGCAGAGGAAAGACGGGCGATGGCAGTTGCTTCAGAACAAGAAATGAAGGCAAAGGTACAAGAAATGAAGGCAAAAGTAGTCGAAGCTGAAGCACAAGTTCCATTAGCCATGGCAGAAGCCTTACGCAATGGCAAACTTGGTGTAATGGACTATATGAATATGCAGAATATTAACGCAGATACTGAGATGAGGGAAGCATTTAGTAAGTTAAATGACCCAAATCAAACGCCTCCCAGTGGGAAATAGGTGATCAAAATGGATCAATTTGTGAAGGACAAAATGTTGAAGAAGCAATGGACTGAGAGGGAAATTGAAAAAGAAATTGAAAGTGAAAAAGAAAATTTAAAGAAGACTACTGAATACCCAACCTATACTCATCCTGTTATTCAAGGAATCATTTGGTCAGAAATATTGAACCCACCACGGGCAATTAGACCCTATTCACCCCTACACCGTACAAGATCATAGATTGAATTTAAAAAGCTGTTGAGAAATCAACAGCTTTTTTAAATATTATAGAAAGTATAACTTTCTTCTCCTTATCATTTGAATTTGTATATTCCATAAGCAGCGACCTTTGGGAGTATGTTTTCTTACAAATTAATCGGAATAAGCTTCAAAGGAAATCTTCGCTTTTGTGGGATTGTTATATTCATAAATTCCAAAAAAAAAGCATATGGGTGTAACAAGGAAGAGAGGGGGCAAAGCATTGAGAAAGTTAAGACAAAAAATTAAACAATTGACTGCAAATCAATTGGAACTTCCAAAAGATGTTATATTTGATTTGCCTCGTATCACCATGATTGGTTCCTATCAAATCTATATTGAAAATCATAGAGGAGTTATTCAATTTACTGATCAATTTTTACATCTACGCTTAAGTAAAGGTGAATTAAGATTAGTTGGAAAACAACTTGTGATCCGAACCATATTACCTGAAGAGGTACTAGTAGAAGGTATTATAAATGAAATTCACTATATTGATTAGGAGGAGTCTTTTTGAATGTTCGTGGATTAAAATGGACTAGAGGTTACGTCGTATGCTCACTCAAAGGAAAACATATTGAATTATTTATTAACATGACAATCAAAAAACAATTAAAGATTTGGAACATAAAAATCGTAAATGATTCACAGGCTGTATTCTCGATTAGCCTTGAGAACTTTTTTAAATTAAAACCGATATTGCAAAAAACCTATACTCGAATCCATATTCTGCGTAAGGTAGGGTTACCTTTCCAACTAGCCAAGTTAAACAAAAGAAAGGGAATCGCTACCGGCTTTTTATTATTTTTTCTGTTGATTTATCTTTTATCTTCTATGGTTTGGACGATCGAAATAGAAGGCAATCAAACTATGACAGATGAAGAAATATTTCAAGCGATTGAAAAGCTAGGGATACATAGAGGAATGTTTAAATTTCAACTCCCAGAAGATACAGTGATTCAAGAACAACTAGGTTCAAATTTAGAACAAGCCTCATGGATTGGGGTAAAATTAAAAGGAACTCATTTATTGATCACCATAATGGAGAAGGTGAAACCAGATGAAAAGCCATTAGTTGGCCCAAGGCATATTATATCTAGCAAAAACGCAGTTATTTATCGCATTTTAGCTGAAAAAGGAATCCCACAGGTAAAAGTGAATGATCGCGTAAAAAAGGGAGATCTTTTAATCTCTGGAATTGTGGGAAATGTTGAAAACCAAGAGGCTCAAGAACTAGTAGCAGCAGAAGGGGAAGTCTTAGGAGTGGTTTGGTATGAATCCACCGTTACGATTCCATTAAAGCAGGAGTGGAAGGAATATACGGGTAATCGGGTTGAACGGAAGTATCTTATGCTTGGGAATCGAGTATTAAGAGTAAAGGGAGCGAAGGATATTCCTTTTTCACAATCTCAAAAACAGTATGATTTAAAACAGATATCATGGAAAAACTATGTTTTACCAATCGGTTTTCTTGATGAGACCATTTTAGAATACCATAATCAACAACGAGTTTTATCTGTCTCTGAAGCGATCAAATTAGCAAAAAATCAAGCAAGACAGGATTTACGAACGAAAATTGATGAAGACAGCAATTTTAAAAGTGAAAAAGTTTTGCACCAAAGCACAGAGAATGGTAAAGTAACAGTAAAGATACTTTTTGAGGTGTTAGAAAATATCGCAACAACACAACCTATAGTTCAAGGAGAATGAGGGCATTTGCAAGTAGACGTATATACAAATCGAATTGCGCTAGGAGATATGGAAGAACGACAAAATTTATTTGGGCCACAAGATCAATGGTTAAAAATTATTGAAAAAGAAACAAATGTTCATATCTTAACTCGGCATGAGAATCTTGTGCTTCAAGGGGATCAAAAAGAAGTAGACCGTTTGACAAAGTTATTTGAAGTTCTGGTCGTTTTAGTAAGAAAAGGATACCGACTCTCTGAAAGAGATATTTATTATGCATTAGAACTCGCAAAAGATGATTTATCAAACGAATTATTAGACCTTTATGATGAAAAAATCATGGTTTCCTATAAAGGAAAAGAGATTCGAGTAAAATCTTTGGGACAGAAGCATTATGTTTCAACGATTCAAAAAAAGGATATTGTCTTTGGAATAGGTCCAGCAGGTACTGGGAAAACGTACTTAGCAGTTGTCATGGCGGTGTCGGCATTAAAAAAGGGTGAGATACGGAAGATTGTTTTAACTCGCCCAGCCGTTGAAGCTGGGGAAAACTTAGGCTTTCTTCCTGGTGATTTACAGGAAAAGGTGGACCCTTATTTAAGGCCAATTTATGATGCGTTATATGATTTACTAGGTGTAGAACAAGTAAATAAACTGTTGGAGCGAGGAATGATTGAAATTGCCCCTTTAGCATATATGAGGGGTAGAACATTAGAAGATTCATTTATTATTCTAGATGAAGCGCAAAATACCACACCTGAACAAATGAAAATGTTTTTAACACGTTTAGGGATAGGTTCTAAAATGGTAGTAACCGGAGATATTACACAAGTCGATTTACCAAGAAAAACGAAATCAGGTTTACGTGAAGCGGAAAGAATTCTTAAATCTATAGACGACATTGGTTTTATTTATTTAACTGAACATGATGTGGTTCGTCATCATCTCGTTCAAAAGATAATTCTTGCTTATGAAAGAGATACACAAAGTCCTTCCTAAAAAGGGGCGAAAACGAAATGGGAAAAAAGCAAAAAGTGAAATGGAATATGGTTAAAATGATGGAAGGTTGGGGGAATCATCCTTCCATTCGTTTCTTCATGTATATTGGGTTAGGAATCATCATGTATTTGTTACTAATTGGACAAGTTATACCTGAAACCTATGAACTAAAAGAGGGGCAGATTAGTCAGGTTACTTTAACTTCACCGATTCGTGTAGAAAATCAGTGGGCGACTGAACTTGCAAAGGATAAAGCAGCAAAATCAGTTCCTGATCAATATACAAAGGACCAAAATATTGTTAATGACCAAATTAGCCGATTGGAGCAAATGTTTACAGACATTTTAACGATAGCAGAAAATAAAGATCTATCTAAAGAAGAGAAGGAAGCTGCTTTAAGAGACCTAACTAGCTTATCTTTTTTAGACGACGCTTTATTCAAAGAACTATCTAGTTTAAATGTTGAAAAGATAAAAAATATTCAATATATCTCTAAATCTACATTGGATATTGTGATGAATGATGGAGTGAACATTAAAAAATTAAATGAAGCTTTTGAAGAAGCGGCTCAAATCATTCAAAACAATCCGTTTGATAATGAAGATAGAATCAAACATTTGGCCAATGAAATGACAAAATATTTTATTAAACCAAATGTATTTTATAATTCGGATCAAACTTCCCTTTTACGAGAAAAAGCAAAAAGTGAAGTCGAACCTGTTATCATTAAAAAAGATGAATTGATCGTAAAACAGGGCCAATATATTGATAAAGAAATTTATGAAAAATTAAAAGCAGCAGGACTATTAAAAGATACTTCAACACTATGGCCCTATTTTGGGTTATTGCTGTTCATTTTACTCATTTTATTACTTCTTTTCTTTAGTATTGAACGGATGAACCCTTTCTTACATCAAGATAACCGTGCACTTCTTTTATTATTTACGATCTTTATTTTAACATTTTCAAGTATTAGTATTTTGGGATTGATTGGTTTAGGTAAAGACCTTCTAACCTCTCCTAAGGGTTATTTAGCACCAGTCGCTTTTGGTGTGATGTTAATTACCTTACTCATTAATATGAAGATGGCGATTCTGAGTGGCGTTATTTTTAGTATTTTTACAAGCATGATCTTTAGTACGGATCAAAGCTTTATTTTTGATTTTAGATATGGATTTGTTGCCTTGATCGGTAGTGCTGCTGGTGCATTTGCGATTGGAAGAATTAAGCAACGTTCCGCCATTTTAAAAGCTGGATTAGTGGTTTCGTTGTTTAATGTAATTGGAATTGCCGTGATTGTGATGTTGACGAGCCAAAGTTATTCATTGAGACAAATGTTTGCAACCCTTTCATATGGTGCAATAGGAGGATTCTTTTCTTCCGTGCTTACGATTGGTTTCTTACCATTTTTTGAAGCTGTTTTTGGGATTCTATCTCCTACTAGATTAATTGAATTATCGAACCCAAATCATCCTCTTTTACGGAAATTGTTAATTGAAACGCCAGGGACTTATCACCATAGTGTGATTGTAGGAAATCTGGCAGAGGCAGCAGCTGAAGCAATTAATGCAAACGGATTATTGGCTAGAGTAGGTGCCTATTATCATGATTTAGGAAAAACAAAACGGCCTAGTTTTTTTATTGAGAATCAATTAAATATGGAAAATCCTCATGATAAAATTTCACCAAGTTTGAGTAAAAATATTATCTTGGCTCATCCAAAAGATGGGGTAGAGATGTTAAAGGTTTATAAAATCCCTAATGCCATTCAGGATATTGCTGAGCAACATCATGGAACTTCTTTACTTAAATATTTTTATCATAAGGCTTCTAAAGATTCTGAACAACCTATTCCAGAGGTTGAATATCGTTACCCTGGGCCAAAACCACAATTTAAAGAGGCAGCGATTGTAGGAATCGCAGACAGTGTTGAAGCGGCTGTAAGGTCAATTAAACATCCTACCAATGAAATCATTGAAGAAATGGTTAGAAAGATTATTAAATCCAAATTGGATGATGGTCAGTTAAATGAGTGTGACTTAACATTAAAAGAATTAGAAATTATTGCAATTTCGATGTTGGAAACCTTGAAAGGTATTTTTCATTCGCGAATTGAGTATCCTGATGATAAGGATTTAGAAGAAACAAAAGGGGCGAGATCTAGCTAATGATAGATGTTGATGTCTTAGATGAGCAAGAAGAAAGGGAAATCCTAGAGAAAGAAATTGAATTAGTCAATCAAGTAATTCAAACTGCTGCAGAATTAGAAGGGATCACTGAAGGAGAAGTGGTTGTTACACTGGTTGATAACAAGCGAATCCATGAACTAAATCGAGACTATCGTGGAATCGATCGACCTACAGATGTATTATCCTTTGCATTAAATGAACCGGGCGAAGATGATCTAGATATTGTTTATGATGAAGAGATGGATATGCCGACTATGCTTGGAGATATAGTGATTTCAATTCCAAAGGTGATCCAGCAAGCAGCTGATTATGGCCATTCCTTTGAACGGGAGTTAGGGTTTTTAACAGCTCATGGTTTCTTGCATTTATTAGGTTATGATCATGAGACAGAAGAAGATGAAAAAGTAATGTTTACAAAACAAGAGTTGATTTTGGAGAAAATGAAACTATCAAGGTGATGATGAATGTGATCTGGGGGAAATTCCTTCGAAGTTTTGTCTATGCAAGTGAGGGAATTACATATTCCTTGGCAAGCCAAAGAAATATGAAAGCTCACTTCACGATTGCTTTCATCGTTCTTTTGTTAGGAATGTGGTTTCACTTTAATACGATGGATACCCTTATTATTCTTTTTGCCATTGGACTGGTGATTGGTTTTGAAATGGTAAATACGGCAATTGAAGCGACGATAGATTTAGTAACGCAAGAATTTCATCCTTTAGCAAAGATTGCAAAGGATGTAGCCGCTGGAGCTATTTTAATGGTTACTTTTACAGTTGTTTTTGTTGGATTGGTTGTGCTATTTCCCTATTTAACATTGATCTATCAAGAGGGATGGAAAGGGAGGTTGCCATCCCAACCCTCTTTCTTTATTTTACAGGGATTCTTTCTGTTATTATTTACCTATGTTGTAAAAGCATATTGGTATAAAAAGCAATCCAATTACGAGCCTAACGTATTAGTAGGTAATTTGTTATATTTATTTGTTCTTTTCTATTTTATAAATGTTTTATTTTCTTTACTTGTTTTTTTTCTTTTAACCAACTATTTAATCATGATTTTATTTAAGAAGAAGTTTACCTGGGTTGGATTTGTGCAAAATGGACTGATCTCAATCGGGGGTTTTTTTCTCTTATACAATCTTTTTTACTGATAACCTTTTTCATATTCATAAATGGAGGAGAATAAGAAATGACAAAAGAGGAATTAATTGAGTTAGCAAAGGAAGCAAGAAAAAATGCTTATGTTCCTTATTCAAAATTTGAAGTTGGCGCTGCGATTTTAACTAAAAGTGGGAAAATATATAAAGGGGCAAATATTGAAAATGCCTCATATGGCTTAACCAACTGTGCGGAAAGAACAGCGATCTTCAAAGCGATCTCAGAAGGGGATCATGACTTAGACGAAATTGCTGTTATTGCTGATACAGAAGATCCTGTAGCACCGTGTGGTGCTTGTCGCCAGGTCATGGTTGAGTTTTTCAATCCTAAAGCAAAAGTATATTTGGCTAATTTAAAAGGGGATGTAATGGAAACAACCGTAGAGGGGTTACTTCCAGGCGCATTTACACAGGAGGATTTAGATGAATCAGGAAAGTAAGCAAATCAAATCTGGCTTTGTTGCCATTATTGGTAGACCAAATGTAGGGAAATCCACATTACTTAATGAAGTGATTGGTCAAAAAGTGGCAATCATGTCCGACAAACCGCAAACGACCCGAAATAAGATTCGTGCTGTTTTTACAAATGAGCAAGGACAAATTGTTTTTATTGACACACCAGGTGTACATAAACCAAAAACGAAATTGGGTCAGTATATGATGAATATTACTTTGACCTCATTACAAGAAGTAGATCTCATTTTATATCTCATTGATGTGACTAATAAATTTGGTCTAGGGGAGCAGTTCATCTTAGAACAATTAAAGGAAGTACGTTCTACCCCTGTATTCCTTATCTTAAATAAAATTGACTTAGTGACTCCAGAGCAATTATTACCGATTATTGAACAATATCGATCATTATTTGATTTTAAAGAAGTGATTCCTATTTCTGCGTTAAAAGGGAATAACGTGCAAACTTTACTAAGTGAGATTTTTGAAGAGCTACCAGAGGGGCCTTACTATTTCCCACCAGATCAAGTCGTAGAATCACCTGAAAGGTTTATCGTTGCTGAATTAATTCGGGAAAAAATTTTGCATCTAACAAGGGAAGAAGTTCCACATTCTATTGCGGTTGTGGTTGAATCGATGAAGCCAGGTGAAGAAAATCCCAATACCGTCGTGATCCAAGCCGTAATCTATACTGAGAGACCCTCTCAAAAGGCAATTATTATTGGCAAAAGTGGCAGCATGTTAAAGGAAATTGGGAAAAAGGCACGGGAGGATATTGAAAGATTATTGGGAACCAAAACATTTATAGAATTATGGGTGAAAGTGAAAGAAGACTGGAAAAATCGCGATTACTTATTAAAGGATTTTGGTTATTTTGAAGAAAATGATTAGATTATTCCTGAAATTTTTTTCCTCGGATAGAAAAGAAGTAGTTAGCTTATCCTAATAGATATAAATACTTCAATCTGTGAGGAAAGGGTGAAAAGCCATGAAAAACTTTTCATGGAACTATTTTTGCAATACAGGACAGATTGACGCTTATCTTTTATACAAGGATTGTGAAAAAGCAAATCAAGTAGAGGATGACTCTGCAATAAAAGAACGGAAGGCATTAGAACAGACCTAAAGGATAAATAAGTGAATGGGAGAAACTGGAGCATAAAAATGTTAGTAAGAACTGAAGGTATCGTGATCAGAACCGTGGATTACGGAGAGACAAATAAAATTATTACCTTATATACAAGAACACATGGAAAAGTATCGCTTATGGCTAGAGGCGCAAAGAAAACAAAAAGTCGTTTTAGTTCCATGTCACAGGTTTTTAGTTATGGAGAATATATATTTTTTTTGGGAAAAGAGATGGGATCTTTAAATCAAGCTGAACATATTCGTATGTTCCCCACCTTTCATACTGATATTGAAAAGACTGCATATGCAGCATACCTAATTGAACTTATTGATAAGATGACAGAATCAAATGATCCAAATCCTTTTTTATTTCAACAATTATTAGCTGGCCTTGAATTAATTGATGAGGGAAAAGATGAAGAAGTGATTGCCAGAATTTTTGAAATGAAAATACTATACATTTCTGGTTATCGCCCTCATCTACACTCATGTACAATTTGCGGTAGTGAGGAGGCACTTAGTGGTTTTGACATTAGACATGGTGGTCTTGTTTGTTCTAAACATTTTGACCAGTATCGAACGATTGCTTTACAACCAATTACCATTAAATTATTACAAATGTTTGAAATGATTGATATGAAACGAATTGGTCAGGTCAATATCAAAGATTCAACAAAAATTCAACTTTCACATGTAATGAAGTCATTTTTTGATCAATATATAGGTATAACTTTAAAATCTAGACAATTTCTAGATCAATTGCACAAGTACAAGGAATAGGAGGGATACCATGGAGCCTAAAAAGGAAGATGTGCTAATAGAAATTATCCAACATCGAGTACATTGTAGTCGCGAAGAAGCACGTAATTTTCTAAAAAAACACCATTATGATTTGGTATCCGCTATGAATGAAATCAACGGAATAAAAGATGGGCCAAAAGAACATGTTATCGAAGAAGTTTTTCATGTCTCTGGAGAGAAATTATTGAAAACGTTAAGGAGTCTTCTAAAACAAACGAATTTGGTCCATTTAACTCTACAAAAAGACCAGAAAGTTCTCTTATCTATTCCCCTTGCTTTTGGGGTGTTCATGTTTTGGTTATATCCTTTCATTTCCACATTAACAACTCTTTACTTAATAAAAAGTAATTACACGATTAAGATATTGAAAAGAATAGCGTAATGATTTCATAGGTTCCCACAAAGGTAGTCGGAATAGCTTTTAAGGAAGTCTTTACTTTTGTGGGTTCTTTTAGCTCTCATGTATCCCATTCAGGAACAGAGAGCTTTTTCTTTTAAACCTTTAATTAGTTCTTGCAGAAGTTGGAATAACAATATAGTATATACTATATAAAGAAAAAATATAAAAAGTATAACACAATTATTTGAAGGTGGTGATAACGATAGAACTAACAAATCGACAAGAATTGATTTTAAAAATTGTAAAAGATGAAGGACCAATTACTGGAGAACAGATCGCTGAAAGATTAAACCTTACACGTGCCACTTTACGCCCTGATTTGGCGATCCTCACCATGTCAGGTTTTTTGGATGCTAGGCCAAGGGTTGGTTATTATTATACAGGAAAAAAGGGTAACCAACTGATCAGTGAAACACTTAACAAAATACTTGTAAAGGATTACAAGGCAGTTCCTGTTGTCATTAAAGAAGAAGCTTCTGTTTATGATGCGATTGTGATGATGTTTTTAGAGGATGTTGGAACATTGGCAGTGATCAAGAATAAGGGGATATTAGCAGGAATCGTATCCAGAAAAGATTTGTTAAAAGCTGCAATAGGGAAACAAAATTTACAGGAAATCCCTATCTCCATTATTATGACAAGAATGCCGAATATCATTACTTGTCAATTGGATGACCCACTGGTGAATGTAGCAAACAAATTAATTCATTATCAAATTGATTCGATTCCGGTTGTCCGTCCATTTGATGGGCTTGACGGTCTTGAGGTAGTGGGTCGGATAACAAAAACGACGATAACAAAGGCATTTGTTGAACTGGTCAATGAAAAAGATATTTAGAGGAGGGAATAACCATAAGTAGCCAAAACGAAAAACCAATTATCTATGTTATTTCTGATTCAATTGGAGAAACTGCTGAATATGTGGTAAGAGCTGCTGCAAGTCAATTTAATGGGGGAATAGCTGAAATTCGAAGAATTTCTTATATTGACGACCATGAATCAATTGACGAGGTTGTTCAATCAGCGAAAGAAGTCAATGGATTAATTGCTTTTACCATTGTTGTAGCTGAATTGAAGGAATATCTTCTGAAGATTGCAGAAAAGAAGCAAGTCAAAACAGTAGATATCATGGGTCCAATGATCGATGCTTTACAGGGAATTTATAAAATACCTCCAAAAATGAAGCCAGGATTGGTTAGGAAATTAGATGATGAGTATTTTAGAAAAGTTGAAGCGATTGAGTTTGCAGTTAAATATGACGATGGAAGGGACCCAAGAGGTATCTTAAAAGCTGATGTTATTTTGGTTGGTGTATCAAGAACCTCTAAAACCCCATTATCCATGTATTTAGCTCATAAACGTTTAAAGGTAGCAAACGTACCACTCGTTCCAGAAGTACAACCGCCAGATGAACTTTTTGAGGTTTCTAGCAAAAAAGTAATTGGTCTAAAAATAAATCCTGACCAATTAAACAGTATACGTAAAGAAAGATTAAAAGCATTAGGGTTAACCGCTCAAGCTAACTATGCCAATTATAAAAGAATTTTAGAGGAATTAGAATATGCAGAAAGAGTCATGAAAAAGATAGGTTGTCCCGTGATTGATGTATCTAGTAAAGCAGTGGAGGAGACTGCCAATATTATTTTAGATATGTTTCGTAAAGGTGGGGAAAGATAAAATGGCCGAAAAATATGTCTATCTATTCCATGAGGGGCATGCAGGAATGAAAGAACTGTTAGGTGGAAAAGGAGCCAATTTGGCGGAAATGACCCGTGTCGGGCTACCTGTTCCTCCTGGATTTACGGTTACAACACATGCGTGTAATCAATATTATGAAAATAGTAAAGAATTATCAAATGAAATGAAAGACCAGATTGTAAAAGCTCTACATGTTCTGGAAGAGAATACAGAGAAAAGACTTGGGGGGTTGGAAAATCCTTTATTAGTATCTGTAAGATCTGGTTCAGTCATTTCGATGCCCGGAATGATGGACACTGTACTTAACTTAGGTCTAAATGATGAAACAGTTCAAGTGCTTGCTAATTTAACGGGAAATCCTCGTTTTGCTTATGATAGTTATCGCCGCTTTATTCAAATGTTTTCAGATGTTGTATTGGGAATTGAACATTACCTATTCGAACAAGTAATTGAAGAAGTAAAAGAAAAAAAAGGATTAAAGGAAGATCCTGAATTAAGTGCATTAGATTGGCAAGAAGTCATTGCTGGTTTTAAAAAAATAGTCCTCCAAAAAACAAAAGATTCATTTCCACAAGAACCTATGGTTCAATTAGAAATGGCAATCCGTGCTGTTTTTGATTCTTGGAATAATCAAAGGGCAATTGTCTATCGTAAAATCAACAAAATCCCTGATAATTTGGGTACTGCTGTCAATGTACAAATGATGGTTTTTGGAAACATGGGCGAAGATTCTGGAACAGGGGTAGCCTTTACGAGAAACCCATCTACAGGAGAACGGACTTTGTATGGAGAATTTTTAATGAATGCTCAAGGAGAAGATGTTGTTGCAGGCATTAGAACACCTAAGTCCATTCATACATTAGCAGAAATAAACGCTGAAGTATATGAATCTTTTAGTCGTATTGCAGAACGATTAGAACGGCATTACAAAGATATGCAGGATATAGAATTTACGATTGAAAAAGGAAAACTTTATTTATTACAAACCAGAAATGGAAAGAGAACTGCCCAATCAGCAGTAAAGATCGCTGTTGATATGGTAAAGGAAGAAATTATTGATAAAGAGACAGCCATATTAAGAGTGGACCCTGATCAACTAAATCAATTACTACATCGTCAAATTGATTTATCTGCTAAGTTTGATCAGATCGCAAAAGGTTTGCCAGCATCTCCAGGGGCTGCAACCGGAAAAATAGTATTTGATGCGGATATTGCGGAAAAGTTGGGAATGGCAGGTGAAAAAGTGATTTTGGTTCGTCCAGAAACCACCCCAGAAGATATTCATGGGATTGTTGCAGCCCAAGGGATACTGACAAGTCGTGGTGGTATGACAAGCCACGCAGCAGTTGTTGCTAGAGGAATGGGGAAACCTTGTATTACAGGCTGTGAAGAATTAAAAATAGATTTAAGAAAGAAAGAAATCGTCTTAAGTAACGGTCAAGTTCTTAAAGAAAAAGAGGTCATTTCTATTGATGGAAGTACAGGTAGAGTCATCGCTGGGGAAGTTCAATTGATTGACCCTCAGTTATCTAAAGAACTAATTGAATTGTTAGAGTGGTCTGATCGGATCAGGAAAATTGATGTTAGAGCAAATGCAGATAACCCGGAAGATGCGATGAAATCAAGAGAATTTGGTGCAACAGGAATTGGCCTTTGCCGAACAGAGCATATGTTTATGGAGGCTACGAGGATTCCAATTGTACAAG
This sequence comes from Tepidibacillus sp. HK-1, assembly GCF_001748485.2. Lineage (NCBI taxonomy): Bacteria > Bacillati > Bacillota > Bacilli > Caryophanales > Bacillaceae > Tepidibacillus > Tepidibacillus sp. HK-1. The sequence goes on from NZ_BDGM02000001.1 coordinate 165,207, forward strand.
AAATGATCCTCTCAGAAACGGTGAAAGAACGGGAGGCAGCTCTAGCCAAACTTCTCCCAATGCAAAAATCTGATTTTAAAGGAATTTTGAAAGCGATGGCTGGTTTGCCAGTAACAATACGATTACTAGATCCACCTCTTCATGAATTTTTACCTAATGTTGAAGAATTAGTGGTAGAAATTACAAAATTAAAAATGGTGGATGAAGATTCTAAACAGTTAAGGGAAAAGGAACGACTTATACGGAAGATTCGTCATTTGTCAGAATTTAATCCAATGCTTGGTCATAGGGGATGTCGTTTAGGCATTACCTTCCCAGAGATTTACCAAATGCAAGCAAAGGCCATTTTTCAAGCAACGATTGAATTAGCAGAAGAAGGGATCGAAGTAAAACCAGAAATTATGATTCCACTTGTAGGACATGTGAACGAATTAAAATTGCTGAAAGAATTAGTCATAGAAACAGCGGAACAGATAAAAAGAGAAACAGGAAAATCCTTTAATTATACAATCGGTACAATGATTGAAATCCCAAGGGCAGCCTTAACTGCAGATGAAATTGCTGAACACGCGGAATTTTTCTCATTTGGAACCAATGACTTAACCCAAACTACATTTGGATTTAGTAGGGATGATGCAGAAGGTAAATTCTTGCACTATTATGTTGATCATAAAATTCTACCTGATAATCCCTTTGTCACCATCGACCAAGATGGGGTAGGAAAATTGATTCAAATGGGAACAAAATTAGGCCGTAACACAAAGCCTACTTTAAAAGTAGGTATCTGTGGTGAACATGGTGGAGAAAAAAAATCAATTGAATTTTGTTATCAAACAGGGCTAAACTATGTGAGTTGTTCCCCATATCGCGTTCCTTTAGCGAGATTAGCGGCAGCTCAAGCAACGGTTAAACAGAAAAGAGCATAAAAGTGAATAGGTAGTTGGTAGTCAAAAATACACCAAATTTATTCATTCGGTGTATTTTTTTTGTAAAAAAATAAATTTGCTACTTATTTTTTCTTGTATTTTTGTTATAATATAGATCGTTTATTCGACAAAATTCTCCTTTTATTTAAAAACTTTGTCGAGAAGGATTTTTTGTGTTTTTGTAGAATAAGTTAGATAGGAAATGAAAATGATTAAAAGATTAATTGTTGATGCAGATTCCTGTCCTGTAAAGGATGAAATCGTACAAGTAGCTAAAGAATATGTGATCTCAGTCATCTTTGTGGCATCCTTTGCTCATTTTATGAGTCCAATAGAGGGTGCCCAGATTATTTATGTTAGGCTTATACCATGCAAGATAGGGAAAATTTTGTCGAAACACTACGAAAAATTTTAAATTCTTAGCAGGAAATTTTAAACCGATGAAGAATGTAATGTGATGGAATTGAGGGTGCTTCTATGTCATCTAAGTTGATACCAGATGAAATTCTACATAATATTAGACGCCATTTTGATATAGTTGATGTGATTAGCCAATATGTTCAATTAAAAAAGAGTGGGAGGAACTTTGTTGGGCTTTGCCCTTTCCATTCTGAGAAAACACCATCTTTTTCTGTTTCTCCTGAAAAACAAATTTATCATTGTTTTGGCTGTGGTGCTGGCGGTGATGTGCTTCGTTTTATAATGGAGATCGAAAACTTTAGCTTCAGAGAAGCTGCTCTGCATTTAGGTCAACAAGCAGGTATTACGATTCCTTTGGAGCATGAGCAAACCTATTATGATCCTTTGGAACAACAAAAACAACAAATGATCCAAGTCCATGAATTAGCTAGTAAGTTTTATCATTATCTTCTGCTTGAGACAGAACATGGGCAGGAATCTTTACGTTATTTAATAGATAGAGGGTTTACAAGGGAGTTGATTGAGACTTTTTATATTGGATATGCACCCTCAGCTTGGGACACATTAAAAAACTTTTTATTAAAAAGGGGTTTTGCTATAGAGATATTGGAGAAGGCGGGGTTAATTATTCAATCCGATGAAGGGAACTACTATGATCGGTTTAGAAATCGTGTGATGTTTCCTATTTTTGATGCTCATGGAAGAGTGATTGCCTTTGGAGGAAGGGTTTTAGATCAAAGTTTACCTAAATATTTAAATAGTCCTGAGACCCTTATTTTTAACAAAAGTAAAACACTATATAATTTACATTTAGCAAAAAAACAGATTCGAAAAAAAAGGCAAGCTATTTTATTAGAAGGTTATGTAGATACCATTGCTGTTTGGAATGCAGGCGTTGAGCAAGGGATTGCTACACTTGGTACTTCATTAACAGAAGAACATGCAAAAATCCTGCGAAGAGATGCGGATGAGGTGGTCATTAGTTATGATTCTGATTCAGCAGGACAATTGGCCACATTTCGTGCTATAGACATACTTCAAGAAGTTGGGTGTCAAATCAAGATAGTTCAAATGCCAAAGGGACTTGATCCTGACGATTATATTCGTAAATTTGGGGCTGAATCATTTAAACAAGAGATTCTTGGGAATACTGTAACTGCAACAGCTTTTAAAATCCAATATATTCGAAAAGACTATAACTTAAATGTTGAATCTGATCGAATGAAATATCTTACTCATGCGATAGATATTATAGCTGACTTAACACATGCGATTGAGCGTGAACATTATTTGAAGGGACTGGCAGATGAATTTCAGCTATCATTTGATTCCTTAAAAAATGACCTCCAGCTCATTTATTATGAAAAACGGAAAAAAAAGGAGAAAACAAGGGATAATCTGGCAGTCAAGTGGAATAATAATATAAATAATGGCAATCATCTGGGTAGATCTAAAACTTTATATCCAGCTTACTATAATGCTGAAAAATATTTAATCTATTTCATGATGAAAGATCGCCAAATTGCTGAGAAAATCCAACAGGAGATTGGAAGTGGATTTCATGTGGAGGATTTTGCAGTATTAGCGGCGTATATATATTCATATTATGGTGAAGGAAATCCTGCAGATATTAGTCGGTTTCTTTCCACCCTTCAAGACCAACATGATATTCAACTTGCAACAGAAATGGCTATGCTTGATGTGAATGAAGAGATCACAGAGGATGAGTTAAATGATTATATTATGCAAGTTAAAAAATATAATATAGAGATTATGATTAAGCAAAAAAGGGAAGAACAGCTAAAGGCAGAGCGTTCAAACGATTTTGCTAAAGCAGCCCAAATTGGACAGGAGATCATCCAATTACGTAATAAATTGAAATGGGGATAATCAGGAAATTTAGGGAAGGAGGGAATTATTATGGCGAAAGATAAGAATCTGAATGTGGAAAATAATCATGTTGATCCTGAACTTACATTGGATCAAGTAAAAGACCAGATTGTTGAAGCTGGTAAAAAACGAGGATCCGTTTCGTACAAAGAAATGATAGCTAAATTATCCACATATGACCAGGACTCCGATCAAATTGATGAATTCTTTGAATATTTAACAGATCAAGGAATTGAAATAGTCAATGATTCAGATGATGATGACCATGATAATACATTAATAATAGAGGATGATAGGGATGAAGATCTAGATGATGAGTTTGATCTAGAAGATTTAACTATTCCCTCTGGTATAAAAATTAATGACCCCGTAAGAATGTATCTTAAAGAAATTGGGCGTGTTCCGTTATTATCTGCGGAAGAAGAAATTGAATTGGCCAAACGAATTGAAAAAGGTGATGAAGAAGCGAAACGTCGCCTTGCTGAGGCTAATTTAAGATTAGTTGTAAGTATTGCTAAACGTTATGTTGGACGTGGTATGTTATTCTTGGATTTAATCCAAGAAGGAAATATGGGATTAATTAAAGCAGTTGAAAAATTTGATTACCGAAAAGGATACAAATTTAGTACCTATGCAACTTGGTGGATTCGCCAGGCAATTACAAGAGCGATTGCAGACCAGGCAAGAACGATTCGCATTCCAGTCCATATGGTTGAAACGATCAATAAATTGATTCGAGTTTCTAGACAATTACTTCAAGATTTAGGACGTGAACCTTCTCCAGAGGAAATTGCCAAAGAAATGGATCTAAGTACTGAAAAAGTACGTGAAATTATGAAAATTGCGCAAGAGCCAGTTTCTTTAGAAACTCCTATTGGAGAAGAAGATGATTCCCATCTAGGTGATTTCATTGAAGATCAAGATGCTCTAGCTCCATCCGATGCAGCCGCATATGAATTATTAAAAGAACAATTAGAAGATGTTCTAGATACGTTAACAGAACGAGAAGAAAATGTACTCCGTTTACGCTTTGGACTTGATGATGGTCGCACAAGAACATTGGAAGAAGTTGGTAAAGTTTTTGGTGTAACAAGGGAAAGGATTCGTCAGATTGAGGCAAAAGCCTTACGAAAACTTCGTCATCCAAGCCGCAGCAAACGGTTAAAAGATTTTCTAGAATAATTCTTAAGTATTTGTTTTTCGGACCCGCAAAGCTAATTTGTGGGTCTTTTTCTTTCAATAAATATAACTAACTTCTTGTTGTTTTCAATTTTACATTTTTTAATAACCTAATGCAAATTTCCAAATCAAACTTTTTTTGGATGAATGCCTCCTTATTTGCGTATTCTATGTAGATGAGGAGTGATATCTTATGTTCCAAAAAGGTAAGCTATGGGTGATTAGTCTTTTGACCCTAGCAATATTAGGTACTGTAATTAATCTTCAAGGAATGAGTTCAAAAAGTACACCAACTTTACGTTCTTTTGCACCTTATATTACTATAAAAAGAGACCAAATTCCCAGTTATCTAATCGATATGATTTATCATGAAAATACGAAAAAAGTGACGGGAAACATGAAAGTGATGGTTCCTAATCGCACAACTAAACCATTAGATGAGCTTTATTTTCATCTATATCCAAACGCTTTTGCTAATTGGAAATGGGAAGAAGTGACCAAGCCCAAAACGAACGGTTATTTAAAAGTGATTAAAGCTTCAATCAACCAGATAGAAGCTTTTCCTCATCAGAAAGATACATTGCTAAAACTTAATTTACCTATTCCTTTACAACCGAATAAAGCAGCAATGGTGGAAATCACTTTTGAATTAAAGCTGCCAACAAGAGGGTTACGTTTAAATCAAACACCCTATTCTGCCTATTTAGCCCAATGGTATCCAATGCTAGCAGTGGTGGATAATCAGGGATGGCATATTGACCCCTATACGACAACAGGTGATCCGTTTTTTTCTGAAATTGCAGATTTTAAAGTACATGTTCAAGTACCAGAAGGATATACTGTTATTTCCTCTGCAAACGATCCACATCATGAAGTTGCAAATGAGAAACAAGTCACTTTGTCTCAACAAAAAATTAGAGATTTTGCCATGGTTATCACAAAAGAATACGAATCGATTTCTGGGATAACAAAAGATGGGGTAAAAACAAACCTTTGGTACCTATCAGATCAACAGGCGGTGGCTCCATTACTCTTAGGTGCTGCTACCGATGCAATGCAATTTTTTAATGAATCGTTTGGATCCTATCCGATGAAAGAAATAGATATTGTGCTAGCTAACTCAGGATATGGAATAGCTGGTATGGAATATCCGGGACTGGTTACATCTGATGCCTACATTGAGGAAGGGAAAAAAAAGTGGCCTGCTTATCACGTTGTGGCCCATGAATTAGCTCATCAATGGTGGTATAGTACGGTAGGAAATAATCAAATTGAAGAACCATGGTTAGACGAAGGGTTAACTTCTTTTTCCGAATATCTTTATACCGAACAGGTCTTAAAGCGAAAAAATATCGATGTTTTAATGAAAAAAATCAAACAAACGACAGATCAACTTTCAGCTGAGCAAAATGTGAGTGTACTACAATCGATTTATTCTTATGGTGATTTATATGGACTATTTATTTATGCAAGACCAGCAGCTATGTTATGGGAATTAAAGGAAGAGTTTGGGGATCAGAAAGTTAAAGAATTATTACAAACCTATTATAAAAATTACCGATTCAAAATCGCTTCAACAGAGGATTTTATCCAAACGGCAAATACAGTACTCAATAAGGATATGAGCCCTTTTTTTAATCAGTGGCTCATTACTCGTTAAGAAAAATCCACAAAAGTGATAACTTACCTATGTTATTCAGCATAGGTTTCTTTTTGCCTATGTATGGGTTGGAATGTATAATGGTTATGTATATAGTTTGATAAGAAAAGGTGAAATCATGGAATCAATCCAGTTATCTGAGCGTTTATTAATGATTGCACAAAATATCCCTGTAGGAAAAAGAGTAGCAGATATCGGTTCAGATCATGCCCTCTTACCAAGTTATCTTATCGTTAATGAAATCTCTCCATTCGTCATTGCTGGTGAAGTAAATGAAGGACCTTACCAGGCAGCGAAAAGGCAAATTGAAAGTTTAGGGCTTGAAGATAAGGTTTCAGTCAGAAAAGGAAATGGTCTACAAGTGATAGAACCAAACGAAGTTCAAGTGGTTACAATTGCTGGAATGGGAGGATCATTGATTTCTCAAATTTTAGAACAGGGAAAAGAAAAAATAGATCAACTTGAACGGTTCATTTTACAGCCTAATGTTGGTGCAGATCAGGTTAGAAGATGGCTGGATCAGCATAATTGGGACTTGATAGCCGAAGAAATTTTAGAAGAGGGCGAAAAAATATATGAGATTATTGTGGCAGAAAAAAGAAGGGGAATGGAAGATCCGGTATATCGGTCAGAAAAATGGAGCAAAGACGAATTATATCGTTTAGGACCGATTTTAGTGAAAAAGCAGTCTGAGGTTTTAATTAAAAAGTGGATGATTGAATTAACAAAAGTAGAATATATCCTTGAACAGATTAAAAATTCAAAGAATGAACAAGAAAAATCTATAAAAGAAATGCAATTAAACCATGAGCAAAAATGGCTGAAGGGGGTTATCCAATGTTTGCAAAAGGACAAACCATTATTCAGTTAATGGAACAGTTTGCACCTAAACATTTTGCCATAGAAGATGATAAAATTGGTCTACAAGTAGGCACTTTAAACAAAGAAGTAAAAAAGGTAATGTTCACGTTAGATGTTTTAGAAAATGTGGTGGATGAGGCGATAGAGCATCAAGTTGATCTAATTATCTCTCATCATGCCGTTATTTTTAGACCGCTAAAAAACTTAAGAACAGATTTGCCTCAAGGACGCTTGTATGATAAATTGCTAAAAAATGATATAGCCGTTTATGTGGCTCATACTAACTTAGATTCAGTAAAAGGTGGAGTGAATGATGTTTTAGCTGAACGGCTAGAACTTCAAGAAGTAGAATTATTGGAGTCTTTCAATTCTTTAGAGTTATCAGAAAAAGCATATGGTATTGGAAGAATAGGTAAGCTTAAAGAAGTAATGTTACTTCAAGATTTCGCATTATTTGTAAAACAACAATTTCAATTGGATGGTGTACGGATTGTTGGCGATTTAAATCGTTCTGTTAAAAAAGTAGCGATTGTTGGTGGAGATGGAAACAGTTTTGTTAGTAAAGCAGCATTTCGTGGTGCAGATGTTTTAGTAACAGGGGATATTTACTACCATGTTGCACATGATGCAATGGCTCAAAATTTAGCGATCATAGATGCTGGACATAATATTGAAAAATATGTGTTAGATCACGTAAAAGCTTATGTTGAAGAGGAATTTAAAAAAAAGGAAATATCAACTGAATTATTGGTTTCTAAAATAAATACGAACCCATTTCAATTTATGTAAACACGATTTCAGGGGAGAGGAACATGTTAATCGGGAGAAAGTTTTTCGAATATGAACAAGCAAATAGAAGAATACATGAAATAGAACAAAAAGAAGTAGAATATATGATACAAAAAGAAAAATACTTAAATGAACAAGAAATTGAAAAAAGCAATATCACTCAATTTCAAGCTCAACCAATCAATGATGACATCAGAATAGAGCTTGCCCTTTGTAAGCAAAGGATTTTCTTACTACAAAAGGATTTAGATCGTTTAGAAGAAAAATGGCGTGAGGAAAGCCTTATTTTCATGCAAGAAAAATACGATTTAGAGCAAAAGATCAATGAGCTTAAAACGATCATTCCAAATCAACATTGGAAAATATATCAACGTATAAAAGAAACAAAGGAAAATCCAGTTGTTGAAGTAAAGCACCAAATGTGTACAGGCTGTTTTATGCCATTATCCCAAACTAACCTTAATCGATGGCGTCGTGGAAAAGATTTAGTTTTATGTGAAGTATGTGATCGTATATTAGCATAATATGGTAATACAACCATCTAAACACCATTGAACTGACCGCTAATTTTTGATATAGTATTATTTGTCGTTATTCAAGGTAACGTTTATTGTATAAGTGAAAATGGAAAGTAAGTTGGGTAATCGCTGGTGAATGATCGCAAGGTCTCACGAGAGGAAAGTCCGAGCTCCATAGGGCAGGGTGCTGGATAACGTCCAGTCAGAGTGATCTGAAGGATAGTGCCACAGAAATGGACCGCCTATGTATCATCATGTTTGATGCAGGTAAGGGTGCAACCGTGGTGTAAGAGACCACGAGGAGATATGGTGACATATTTCCTGGTAAACCCCACTTGGAGCAAGACCTGATAGGAATGCACATGGAGTTGCCCGCTCCGCATTCGGGTTGGTCGCTTGAGCTGTATAGTAATATACAGCCTAGATAGATGATTACCACTTCAATGGTGGGAGCTAGAAGCGTTTTACCACTAGAAGAACAGAACTCGGCTTACAGACTTACTTTCCAAACGAAAATAAAGCGAAATATAAAGATATTTTGTTAAACAAAGTATCTTACTATATCTCGCTTTTTTCTATTTTATTTTGGCAATAATATTGCAAAACCTTAACAAATTAAATAAAATGTGTGGGAAATCAACTATTATGATATAAAGAAGGGAAACCCATGACTCCAAATCAATCCTATACTAGAAACCTGACCTTACTCACTGACTATTATCAAATTAGTATGATGTATTCACATTTTAGAAACAAGCTATTTCATAAAGAAGTTGTTTTTGACGTTTATTTTAGAAAAAATCCATGTGGGACAGGCTATAGTTTGTTTGCAGGTTTAGAGCAAGTGATCGAATACATACAAAATCTCCATTTTACAGAAGAAGATATTGAATTTCTAGCTAAGACTTATAAATATGACAAAGAATTTTTAGATTATTTATCCGACTTTAGATTTACTGGTAACATTTGGTCTGTAAGTGAAGGAACTGTTGTTTTTCCTAATGAACCGATTATGAGGATTCAAACGAATATCTTGGAAGGTCATTTGGTTGAAACGGCGATCTTAAATTTGATCAATCACCAAACTCTTATCGCTACGAAGGCATCTCGAGTTGTTTTTGCCGCGAATGGCGATCCAGTATTAGAATTTGGATTAAGAAGAGCTCAAGGCCCGGATGCAGGTGTATATGGTGCTCGTGCGGCCTATATTGCTGGAGTAGTAGGTACTTCTAATGTTCTAGCAGGAAAATTATATTCGATTCCTGTAAAAGGAACCCATGCTCATGCTTATATTCAAAGCTATTCTTCTGAATTAGAGGCTTTCCTTAATTTTGCTGAAGCATTTCCTAATAACCTCATTTTATTAGTTGATACATATGATACATTGGGAAGTGGAGTACCTAATGCGATTAAAACGTTTCAAATCATGAAGGGAAAATTAGGTGATCAATTTAAGAATTATGGGATTCGCCTTGATTCTGGTGATTTGGCCTATCTATCTAAGGTTGCAAGAAAAATGCTAGATGAAGCTGGATTTAATGATGCTCAAATTGTAGCGTCAAATGATTTGGATGAGAACCTGATTAGAGATTTAAAATTACAGGGGGCTAAAATTGATGTTTGGGGGGTAGGCACGAATTTGATTACTTCAAGTGATTGTCCTTCTTTAGGTGGTGTTTATAAATTAGTTGCCGAAAAAGAAGAAGATCAATTCATACCAAAAATCAAAATCAGTGAAAATCCTGAAAAGATTACCACCCCTGGATGTAAAAAAGTAGTCCGTTTTTATAATAAACACACGAAGATGGCAATATTGGACTTAGTAATGTTACAAGAGGAAGAAATACCAACCCATGATTTTATTGCCTTTGATCCGATCAATATTTGGAAAAAGAAAAGGGTTAAGGATTTTGTGGCAAAGGAAATTTTAATTCCTATCTTCGAAAATGGGGAGTTAGTCTATACATTACCATCTATTGAGGAAATTAGGGCACATGCAAAAAGTGAATTAAGTACTATTGATGATGAAATGAAACGTCTTAGTAATCCTCATATTTATCACGTTGACTTGTCAAGGAAACTATGGGATTTAAAATATGATCTGATCAACAAAGAGAGGAAAAGATAACCATCATGATACTTACTGCGTTAATTCACAATTATCCCCTGATAACTGCATTTGTGTCGATGTTAATAGCTCAAATCATTAAATTTCCTCTCCTCTACATCATGGAGAAAAAACTGGAGCCAATGATTATGTTTAGTAATGGGGGAATGCCTAGTTCTCATTCTGCATTTGTTACTTCCTTGACCACAGCACTTGGCATCAAGTATGGAGTTGAATCACCTTATTTTGCAATTGCTACAGTATTTGCCCTGATTACCATGTGGGATGCGGCTGGTGTTCGTTATCAGGCGTCTGAACATGCTAGAATCCTGAATATTCTTGTACAGGATTTTCAGAATTTAGTCGAACATGTTAAATACAAAACAAAAAGAACTAGAAATCAAGTTCCATTAAAAGAGCTTTTAGGCCATAAACCATTTGAGGTTTTGGTTGGTTCGTTTCTAGGGTTTCTTATCGCTTTTATCATAAAATACTGGGTTTATCAGTGACGTCAAAAGAATCCCACAAGGGTGCAGTTAATATGTCTAAAGCAGATATTGCGAACCAATTTTTTTTTTGCCAATATTTTGGAACGAATTGTTTTATCTTTAGGAAAAGGGAGAGAGGATTATTTCCGTATGGCCCATTTCATCTACTCAAGTGGATATTCGTTCGATCGATATAGGTAATCCAATGCTTGCCATGCATTCAATTAGAGAACTGGCAGGGGTAAAAGACCATGATTATGTGATTCAGTCTTTTAAAGCATTTTATAAATTATAAGAATAACTTCATAAGTTATTTAAAACTTTTCAAGCCTAGACCATATTTAGACATGGTAGAGGCTTTTTTTAGTGCGCCACGCATGGCGATTAACTAGACGGTGAAAGTCCGTTATGGGGGTATGTAGCAACCAACCATTAGCCTAAGGCAAGGGTGTCCATCGTGAGGTGGAATCTGAAGGAAGCCGGCGGCAAAG